>JAFGFC010000194.1 GCA_016931325.1 Spirochaetota bacterium
AGGGGCCTGCGGATTTAAAGAAGTAACGGTCAAGGGCACGGTCTATGATGATTCTACAGGCACAACAGCGAATCAGTATGATTCATCTGACACTCCCCTGGATGGTGTTCTGATCAAAAGCGGCAGTCTCAAAACCACAACCGGCGGCGGAGGAAAATTCAGTTTTAAAGGGGATATCGCCTCTGACCCGGCTGATATAAAGTTATTTCTTTTTAAAACCAATTATATCAGTAAGGAAGTAAATGTTACGATCCAGTCGACAGAAGAAGGCGCCACATCTGTTTTTTCGCCTGATGCCGGAACGGACCTTGACACTATCCTTATGAAAACGAATTAATGAAGAGTAAAATTATGGAATTTTTAAAGAAATATTTAGATCAGGCAAAAAAACTGTACGAGTCATACCGGAAAAAATGGGGACTGAAATTTGTCATAGCTTCGATAATGGTTGGGATAATATTACTTTATCTCATTATCTTCATTCTGTCTCCCATGACCGGCCGAAACATCAGTTCCTTTTTTAAGTATCATATCTATGATGCTTTGCATAATGAAACATCCTATTTATTTGATGCCGGAGTAAAGTATGAAGAATCCGGTTTTCACTATTTTGCCATCGGTTCGTTCAAACGGGCGTTACGGTTCAAAGGGGATATGTACTCTGTGAACCCGCAGGATTTGTATCAGCTGGAATCATTATATAATCTTGGTGTTCTATATTACAAAGAAGAAAAGGATTATCCAAGGTCCATGCATTATTTCAGCAAGTATCTGGAGATATTTCCAAAGAACGTGGAAAATCCTCATAAGGACGATATCTATAATGTGATCAATTATATCCTTTCCCTGGATGATAAAACCAGGAACGTTGAAGCCAAAAAGATGAAGAACGTGGCCAATCAGTATTACTTTAAGGGTGATTATGAAAAAGCCATAGAGCATTATCTCAAAGCCATTGCGCTGGATCCCGGTTATGTGGAAGTTTACAATAATCTGGGAACAGCCTATCTTCAGATGAATGATTTTAAGAATGCCGTTAAATACTGGAAGATCACCCTCATGTTCGATCCTAATGATATTGATCTTTATATCAATCTGGCGTTGGCCTATCATGAAAAGATAAAGGATTATTCCAGAGCTCTGGAATACTATGAAAAGTTCATGGAGAAGGCTCCTCAGAACGATGGCCGCATGGCTCTGGTCAGAGAGAGGATAGAGGCATTGAAAAAGCAGGTGGGAGGAAAATAACTGCTTACGTTCCAAGAATTAATATTGAAATTACATCAGTACTGGAGCCGGCGGGGATGTATCATATATGAAGGATATGACATGGAAGTGGGGGCCGGCACATTCAATCCCGCAACTTTTTTAAGGGTTTTAGGCCCTGAGCCGTGGGCTGTGGCGTATGTCGAACCTTCACGGCGGCCCACTGACGGACGATATGGGGATAATCCCAACAGGCTGGGGCATTATTATCAGTATCAGGTCATTATCAAGCCTGCGATAGATGATGTTCAGAAAGTGTACCTGGATAGTCTGAATTTCATTGGATTTGATCTGAAAAAACACGAGATCCGTTTTGTCGAGGATGACTGGGAATCACCGACCCTGGGGGCTTCGGGTCTGGGCTGGGAGGTCTGGCTGGACGGAATGGAGATCACACAATTCACTTATTTCCAGACAGTGGGAGGGTTTTCCCTGACTCCCATATCCGTTGAACTTACTTACGGTCTGGAAAGGATCGCCATGTATCTTCAGAACAAAGAAAGTGTCTACGATATTCTATGGAATAAAACAGTAACGTATGGCCAGATCCACCATCGGGATGAAGTGGAATATTCTCATTATAATTTCGAGATCGCTAATGTGGAGCGGTTATTTCATTTTTTTGAAGATTATGAAAAAGAGTGTAAACAGATCCTTGATCAGGGTTATGTTATGCCGGCTTATGACTATGTCCTGAAGTGTTCGCATGTCTTTAATCTGCTGGATGCCAGAGGCGCCATCAGTGTGACAGAAAGGACCCGGTATATCGGCCGTGTAAGATCCATGGCCAAGGCCTGCGCTGAGAAATATATCCAAATGCGAGAAAAGATGGGCTATCCTCTGCTGAAAAAGAGCAAGGAAAAAATAAAAACGGTCAATCATTAGGGGAGGTATAATAATATGCATAAATTATTTGGAGAGATACTGGTAGAAAAAGGGAAAATAACCCAGGAGCAGCTCGATGAAGGATTGCAGCTTCAAAGGGATAATCCGGAAAGAAAATTAGGCGAGATCCTGGTAACGTTAAATCATCTAAAATACGAAGATATATCATCTGTTTTAAAAGAGCAATATAAGGAAAAAGGCAAGACACCGCCGGAAGTGGAGAAATGGCTTAGCCAGGAAGAGATCGACAGGATCATTTCTGAAGCCAAAAAGTGATCCTTTTTAGAAATAACCATGCTTCCCAGTGATCATTCCGGAATCCATGATAAAAATCAATAAAAAATATTTAATTCTTTTTGTTTTCTTCTTTATCCCTTTGTCTTCTCAAGCCCAGAACCTTGAAATATATTTTCTTGATGTGCACAGCGGTAACGCCTGCCTTATCATCTCTCCGGGGCCTGCCAGGGAAGCCATGGTCGTTGACCTGTACACAACCGGGGCTGCCACAAGGATGAACAACCTGTTGAACAGCAAGGGGGTCACAAAATTAAAATATACCATTGCCTCCCATAGTGATTCTGATCACACAGCCGGGTTCGTGTATCTTGTGGGCTCTGCGAAAAAAGATGTGACCAACGCCAATTTCCATAACGGCCATTTTGCGGATTATCCCCAAAGTTACAGGGACGCTGTTCTGGACACAACGGCCGGGACCCAGGCCATGAGAAACAACCAGA
>JAFGFC010000195.1 GCA_016931325.1 Spirochaetota bacterium
TGAAGAGCTGTTCCGAAAAGCCATCAATAATAAAAAGCCGTTTGATGCGGTTATTATGGACCTGATCATTCAGGGAGGGATTGGGGGAAAGAATACACTCAGGAAATTTAAGAATATTGACCCTGAAGTCAGGGCCATCGTGTCCAGCGGTTACTCTAATGATCCAATAATGTCAGATTATAAAAAATACGGCTTTATTGATGTCCTGCCCAAGCCCTATACTGTAAAGGAGATGAACGAGGTTTTAACCCGTGTGTTAATAAAGTAATGAATTTTTTTAACCGGGACGGGTATAATCCTCAAGCAGAGTATTGAATAAGTGAAGAAGTAATTCAAGTCTCCTCCTCTTCTGATATTCTGCCCTGAGGTATCCTGACAATAAAAGTGGCACCTTTCCCCAGCCGGCTTCTGACGTTTATCTCGCCCCTGTGCTTTTCCACGATACTCTTCACGATAGAGAGTCCCAGACCTGTCCCCGGGATGATATGGACACTGTCTTCCACCCGGAAGAACTTGTCAAAAATCTTCTCAATGTTTTCCCTGGAGATGCCCGGCCCCTGGTCTTTTATGGTAAAAATAAAGGATTTATCCTTTTTCCGGAATATCGTGCTGAACAGGATGACAGTGCTCTCTTTCGTGAGTTTGATGGCGTTGTTTATAAGGTTCAGTAATAGCTGAAATATCATGTCCCTGTCAGCGATAAGTGGTGGGATACCGGCTGGGATAATGATGTCCAGTCTCAGTTTCTTCTTCATCAGCAGTTTCTCCATCTCCTGTTTCAGCTCTTCAAGCATGGAAACTAAGGAGAATTCAGAGATCTGAAACCGGAAGGAACTGGATTCTATGCGCGAGAGGGAGAGAAGGTCCTCGACAAGCCTTGTCAGACGGTCGCTCTCATTATTAATGATTGTCAGGAATTTATTTTTCTGCTGCTCAGATAGCTCTTTGCGGGCCAGAAGCGTAACAGTAAAACCCTTGATGGAAGCCAGAGGCGTCCTCAACTCGTGAGAGACATTGGAGACAAACTGGGTCTTCATATCATCGATCTGTTTTTCACGGGTTATATCCCTGAGGGTAAGGACTGTATTCATACTTTCACCCCTTTGAGTAATTAAAGGGGCCATATAAACCGACACCGCTTTTCTGCTTTTCTCTTTTTGATTAGTAATTTCAATTATTTCAGACTGAAAATAATATTTTTTCCGGATCAATTCTGAATAATAGATCTCTTTAAAATATATTTTCAAATGAGTGCCCATCAGTTTTTTGGTGTCTATTCCGATTATTTTTTCAAGTGAGGAATTGACAAGGATGATATTATAGTCATAATCAAGAAGCAAGACCCCATCGCTTATATTCTCAATCACGAGATAAAATTTATCGCGTTCCTCAGCTATCTGAGCCGTCCGTTTTATAAATTCTTCCCGGGCTTTTGTACCCTGGTTGATCAATTCCAGTTTATCGCTGATGTCGGTGCAGCTTACAATAGAGCCGGAGTATGCGTTTTTTTCATCAAAAAGCGGTACAATACTTATGCTGGCGCCGGTTTTTTCATTGCGGCGAAGCCCAGGAGTTCTTTTTACTATTTTCAATCTGTTTTTTAAAAAAAAGTCCTTTAAATTTTCTATATCAAGATTAGAAAAAAGTTCATGAATTTTTTTATGGCGAAGATCTTTTTTTGACAGAAGAAAATATTTCTGTGCTATTTGATTAAATTTGATGATCCTGTCATATGGGTCAAGAACAAGGAAAGAGACATCAATGTTGTCAAAAAGGAATTTTAAAGAAAGATTCAATTTTAATCTCTTTCTATTTTACTCAGTTTGCTTTGAAGGAGCGAAGCCAGATTAACAGGATTAAAGGGTTTGGTGATATAACTATCCGCCCCTACTTTAAAGGCCTGATCTATGTCAGTGACCTGTGAACGGGCTGTAAGCATAAAGATAGGTATATCTTTAATCGATGGGTCTTTTCTTATCAGCTTGACGGCATCGATCCCGGACATTTTGGGGAGCATCCAGTCCATCAGGATCAGATCCGGCTTGTGTGTTTTAGCCATCTCAAGGCCATCCTTGCCGTTGGCTGCTGATATAACTTTTATGCCATCCAGTTCCAGATTAACCTTTACCATCTCAATAATATTAGGATCATCATCAATAACTAAAACTTTCATTTTTCCATTCTCCTTTTAAAAAGTGTTTAAAACTATTAAGGCAGGTTTAATACACCTTCGGGTACTTTGAACTAAATCAGGCCATTACCATAAATGAAATTTTTTCAAGTCCCCCTGTCCCAATATTTATTCTTTTAATAATTTCAATAATTTCGATCTATTGATCAGATCTATGGGATATTTGGAGACATAATCGAGGGCATCAGGAGTAAAATCTGCCAGACTGATGTAAAGTCCCTTATGAGAGCCAGTGGCACGGATCTCCTGTAATAAGAATTCTAAAAGACCTGAGGTGACCATATCAAAAGACCGGTTTATATATACCAGAACACTATAAGAATAAGCTTTAGAGGATTCAACAGCCATTACTTTGGTTAAATTATCTGATTCTATTTTAATATCATTCCAGTGGAGTTTTAGTTTTTCCAGGATCTTTTCGTATATTTTTTTCAATTTATCATTTTTTGCTTTGATAATATCTTTAATGATGGATTCACGGGTGAGATCTTTATATTGGGCATATTTATTTTTAATATCCATAAATTCCGGATCCTGGAAATAAAGTTGTTCCCATATAGAGATGGCCTTTTCAATTTTGTTTAGTTTTAAATAGCAATCTCCCATATAATAATAGATCTCTTTCCTTATGGGATGCTCGGCCGGCACTTCATCTGTCAACATTTCAAAAAATTTAATGGCATGTATGTAATTTTTTATTTCAAGGTAACTGCGGGCTGTCAGGAGAAGCAATTTTAACCATTTGTCATTATCTTCTTTTTTCAGTTCTTTGCCGGCAAATCTTATGGAACTCTGATACTGTTTGCGGTTAAATTCAAGCTGGGCTAAATAATAATGAGGCTCTGAGAAATCTTTATTCAATTTAATGCTTTCCCTTAAATTTTCTTTAGCCTTTGGATACAGATCCATATAATAATAGATACGTCCTATTAAATAGTAACTGTAATAATCTTTCGGGTTGTGTTTTATAGTCCGGGAAAGAAAGTTCAGAGCGTTATTATTCTCCCTCTGTAAAAAAAAGATATAACCGGCCCGGGCATAGGCTCTGGCATTATCAGGATCATACTGGGTAACCAGGAGGTACTGGTTCAAAGCGGAATTGGGTTTGTTCAGATGGTAAAAAACATCAGCCAGCAGGAGGTGAAATTGTGCCCGGCTCAGTTCTTTAAAAGATTGTGGCATCTGCAGGATGGTTTTCAGGTTTTCCAGGGCTTTTTCATATTCTTTCAGTTCGAAATTTATCCTGGCGCTATACCAGTGTGCGAGATGATTTTTAGATTGGGTTTTCATAACTTTGCTGATAGCCATATTAGCCCTGTAAAAATCCTTCTCATCAATATATTGAATGACCTTAGCCAGGGTAGATTCACCATAGGATTTTATTAATAATATGGCCCCCAGAACCAGCAGTAAAATAATGGCAGATATAAAGATAAAAAGACTCATAATAACATCTACTTTTTTAATGTATCCAAGGAAATTTAAAAATCAATATTTATTTACTTTGAAACAACATATCGAAAAGATAAGTTTTATCTCTTCAATATTTTTTGGATAATTGATCAGGAAAAAGATTTTTAATCTTATAATGCAAACTTCTCGGACTTATTCCAAGAAGTTTGGCTGCCTTGATCTTGTTATAATTGGTCTTTTTCAAGGCATCCTGAATGTAAATTCTGTCTATCCTTTCAAGAGCGTTTTTTACGGCTTTTTTATAATCTACTTTATCGACGTTCTCCCCTTCCGGTTCGGTTTTATCATCCCTGGCGTCAAACATAATATCCTCCGGCAGGATATATTTTCCCCTGGCCAGAACAATCGTTCTCTGAACAAAATTTTCCAGCTCGCGGATATTTCCAGGCCAGTTGTATTCCAGACATTTTTCGAGGGCTTCTTTAGAAATGCCTTTGCTCTCTTTTTTAATTAATTTCTTATATTTTTTGATAAAATGATCGATCAGAAGCGGTATATCATCTTTTCTTTTCCGCAGGGGAGGGATGTTTATGGTAATGACATTCAAACGGTAGAAAAGATCTTCTCTGAAAGAATTATGGTCGAGTTCATGCTTTAAATTCCTGGATGAAGCGGCTATAATCCTGAAATCCGTTTCGATCTCTTTATTATCACCTATCCTTTTTATTTTTTTCTCCTGAAGCACCCGTAACAGCTTGGGTTGAAGATTCAGAGGCATTTCATTTATTTCGTCCAGAAACAGCGTGCTGCCGGAAGCTTCTTCAAAGATTCCCTTCCTGTCATTTATCGCTCCGGTAAAGGCTCCCTTTTTATGGCCGAACATTTCACTTTCCAAAAGCTCGGAAGGGATAGCCCCACAGTTGATGGCATAGAAAGGTTTATCGTTCCTGTGAGAAGAAAAATGAATGGTCCTGGCCACTATCTCTTTCCCTGTTCCGCTTTCTCCCTGGATCAGTACACTGACATCATGGTTGGCCACCTGGATGATCTTTTCATATATTTCTTTCATGCTTTTGCTTTCACCGACAAGACCGGCCGGGTGATAGATCTCTGTCAGGTTCTTTTTTAATTTTATGTTTTCTTCCTGTATCTTTTTGTTAATCAAAAGATTATTGACACTGTAAAAGAGTTCCTCAATGGCAAAGGGTTTCAGAATATAATGATTAATCCCTATTTTAAAGAGTTCGGAAACGGATTGGATACTGCCTTCAGAGGTCATAACAATAATAATAACATCAGGATCCTGTTTGCGGATATCTTTAATGATTGACTCTGTTTTGATATCAGAAAGGTCGAGGTCAATTAAAATGATATCAAAGTGAAAAGGAAGGAATCTTTTTAAACCACTTTTTCCTGATTTTTCAATAGCCAGATGATAATTTTTTGTATTGAAAAAATCAGTTATAGTCTTCTGAATAGAAAGTTCATCCGTAATTATTAGAAATCTGGAAATCATATTTTATTATGAATAAAAATAATTTCAATCTCTGAATTTATTGAAAATGTTGTTAAATTTATTATTTATCTTTATAAAAAGCTTGAATAATTCGGGGTCGAAATGATCTGGATTGATCCTGTTGTCCCCCCGGGTGATAATATCAAGGACCTGAGCATGAGGCAACTCTTTCTTGTAAGGTCTTCTGCTCCTGAGGGCATCGTATACGTCGGCCAGGAATATAATTCTTCCAAAAAGGGGAATTCGATCTCCTTTTAAACCCTTTGGATAACCATGTCCATTCCATTGTTCATGATGGCTTATAGCAATAGTTGCCCCGGCCTGAATAATAGGGGACTCGGAGCCGGATAATATTCGGGCGCCAATAAGAGTATGTTTTTTAATTATTTCAAATTCCTTTTTTGTCAAAGGAGCCGGTTTTAACAGGATATGATCCGGGATCCCGATTTTACCTATATCGTGCATGGGTGCAGCATGAAAAAGGATCTCCTGGTCCCGCGAGGAAAGGTTCAGGTGCTGAGCTATCAGGAGAGCATAATGACTCATTCTCTGGATATGGGTAGCCGTTGATTCATCCTTATATTCTGCGGCTCTTGTCAGACGAAGGATAGTTTCGATATAGGCATTTTTTACTTTGGTTAGGGCTGTATCCAGTTTTTTATAGGCTCTGACCAGCTGATGGGTCCTCTGGCGGACTTCTTTTTCCAGGATAATATTATGGTCCTTGAGGTAATCATTAAACTTTTTTAGTTTTAGTAGATTCTCTATCCGGACTAAGAGTTCAATCTTGTCAATGGGTTTTAGAAGGAAATCGTTGGCTCCGCTTTCCAGACCCTGGATTTTAAGCTTTTGGTCCTTTAAAGCCGTTAAGATAATAACCGGGGTATCTTTCGTTTTTTTCTTTTTTCTTAATTGCTTCAGTACCTCAATACCCTGCATACCGGGCATAAGAATGTCGAGAAGAACAAGGTCGACTTGTTTTTTATCGAGTAGTTCCAGGGCTTTTACTCCTCTGCCGGCTGTCAGAATATCATAGTCAGAAGAAGCAAGATAAGCTTTCATTAAATCCCTGTTTAATTTTTCATCATCCACGACCAGAATTCTGGTACGGGGTGTTTCCCCCCAACTTTTTTTTAATCTTGTCATTTTATTAACGGGCCTATTTCTTATATCGAACAGGAAAGATGAAAATATAACTCTTCTCTAAATTCACGGTTGAACCGTCAAGGAAGATTTCTACTCCTGTTAGTCGCGCCAGCTCTTTTATTAAAAACAGTCTATTCCATGATGAAAAATAATACAGGACCGAGACATCGTTTTTTATCAATCTATTAATAGAGCTTTTTACTATTTCATCTGGATTTTTACAGGGAAAATCAATACGGATAAGCAGGGAATCTTTATTCTTCCTTTTTGTGGAAAGAGTAATCTTGCTGTTATCCGGAATAGTGGAAAGGGGATATAACAAGAGCTCAAAAAGCAGCCTTTTTATCTTTTTTTCAGTACCATAGATTATATCTGTGTTTTTTCCCATGTTCACAGTGACAGAATTATTATGGATTAAAAGTATCTCATTGAATATTGTCTTTATTCTTTCAATGAGATTTTTTATGCTGAATTGATCGATCTCTGCATCAGAAGGTTCATCCAGGCTGGTAGCCAGGTCGAGTATATCGTTGAGGAGCGAAAGAAGCTTTTCACTGCCATTTATGATATTTTTGATATAGGATTTTTGTTTTTTATTCAAAGTCCCGACAACTTCTTCATCCAGGGTCCTTGAAAAGCCGATAATGGCATTTAATGGAGTTTTTAGATCATGGGATAGAATTTTAAATATTTGACTGTTGAGCCCAAATACCCCCTCCCTTTTAGTATCATCACTTTCACACATAAATTGCATTCCCCCACAAATAATTCTATTTAAATCTACTGAATAATGGATAAAAGTCAAAATATTTATCCTGACAGCAGAAGTTACTCGTTTGTTAAAAATATATACTATAGGGCATCCTTTCAGGATGCCGCTTTATATTAAAATCGAGCACCCTGAGGTGCTCTGCGATATGTAAAAATTAACAAACGAGAAATCCCTGTCCTGACAGGGAGCCTATCATTATTTCCTTATTATGAAAGATACAAGAAATATTTAGAATGATTAAACAGCGCATTCAATTGCACGAAAAGCGCACAATGATGCACAACAAGGGGTATAAGGCGAAGTCCGGCGAATATTATATTTGTTATAACTTAATATATATCAGCAGTTATAATAATTTAACAAAGATATTTCAATCTGGCACGCTGTTTGCACTATATAAAGGTAAGATCAAAAAAGGAGAAAAGAAATGAAAAGAACAAAAGGTATAATTATGATTTTAATGATTATGAATCTGACTGTTGTCTTGAGGGGCATGATAAAAAGGAACATCAATCCTGACAGTTTTTTAATAGGCAGCAGTGCCCTTGACGGCAGTGAGAACAATTATTCGATCAACCCGGCCAGTATCGGGCTTTTAAAGGACCCTGCGTTTTTTCAGGATTTTGCGCTTTCCAAGAGCAGCGAAGGGCTTTTATATTCACAGAACATAGCCTTCAAGTTGATGGACAGGCATTCCATTTTAATAGGGTATTCGATGAAGGAGGATGCCGTGAGTTTAAAGAACAGTCTGTTCAGGCTGAATTATGCGTTGTCCCTGTGGGATGTGATATTTTTAGGGGTTAACGGGACGTACAGCGACAAGAATTACATAAAATACCGGAAGGAGGGATTAACCGCAGACCTGGGCGCCTTATTGTCGTTGAGGATAGATGATATCATCAAATTCATCAATATCGGCGCGTACGGGCTTGATGCGAACATGGATAAATTGAGCCTGAGATTTCCCAGCACGAATTACGGTCAGAAGGTAGCTTGGGGAGTGGCTATTGGATTCAAGTTTGCGGACAATATGGAGGCTGTGCTTTCCCTGGACAAAGATATCATTGATGAGAACAGGGTAGTTAACGAGAGGATGAACAAATACGGGGTGCAGGTAAAACTTGCCGATTTTATTTACCCGCTATATCTGAGGGGGACAAAGGAGTATGCGGGAAGCCATTGCACAGGCACCTCAATGGGTGTGAGCATGGACATGGACTTTATAAAGATCACCTACGGCCAGGAGAAGGAAACCGGCGGGGTTGAGAACCAGTATCTTTCGTTTTCATTCAAGTTGTCAAAATTGGCGAAACCGGCAAAGCAATCCGGGGACAAAGAAGGGAAAGGAGAGAATGAAAAGAAGGAAAAGAAAGAAGGGATAAAGATGTATTATTACAAGGACCAGAAGGAATACAGGATCCTGTTCCAGGGCAATCGCCAGGAGGTTGTGTTCTGGTGTCTGGTGATACGAGACGGGGAAGGGAATGTGGTGAAAGAGTTCAATTCAAAGGACCAATTGCCGGAATATATCGTATGGGACGGCAGGGGCAAGGAAAAGAATCTGGAAGAGGGAGTGTATACGGCCCGGTTAGTATGGCTGGAGAATCCCGAATCCATTACACATTATCAGACAGACAAAGAGATCATCGTAACCGCCGGAGACGTATCTTCGGAAGATCTGATAACAGAGCGATAGAAAGAA
>JAFGFC010000196.1 GCA_016931325.1 Spirochaetota bacterium
AAACCAAGAACTAAAAACTAGCCGAGCATTGCGAGCCTAAAGACTCGCCTACTATGCTCGGCTAAAAAACGGAGTTTTTATTTATGGTCGGGATATTCATGACAACCTATAACTGGGTGGAAAAGACAAAAAAGGCTTTTCAATCTTTGATAGAACATACCCGGTATCCCTTTAAATTTCTTATTATTGACAATCATTCTACTGACGGGACTGATCAATTTGCCAGGGAAAATAATATCAGATATGAACAGGACACCTCGGGTAATAATCTGGCCAGGGCCTTGAACCAGGCCATCCGGTATTTTGTAGATGATAGAGAGATCGAATATGTCTGCTGGATCCATAATGATATGCTGTTCTTTGACAACTGGCTGAAAAATCTGGTGGATTTTGCGAAGCGGCGGCCTAAAGCCGGGAAGATACACCCCACGAACTGGTTCTATATCGAAGCTGAATACAAGTCAGTCTGGAAGGATCCGGCCCAGATCGATGGTGCTGAATTTGAAGGCATCGATCTTGATAAATTCTATAATGCCAGATCTTCTGAGACGGCACGATTTATGGATATTAATTTTTATAATTTTGAGCAGGGAAACGAATGCCCCTGGATCATCCCTAAATCCGTCTTTCAAAAAGAGAATATATGGTTTGATGAGGATTATCAGGGCATTGCCAACTATGAAGACTGGGATTTTAATAATCAGCTCTTAACGCACGGGTTTGATGTTCTGATCTACCAGGGGTCCCTTATCTGGCATCCTCTCAAAGGGACAAGGGCCAAACTCCCCAGCCGACAGCAGGAAGAGCATAACAGGATGAATGAAGAGAGGTATAAAAAAAAGTGGTCCGGATTCTGGGGCAAGAATCTCTGGCTGGTTGGGAGAGGTAAGGCCAATTATTATTTAAAGCGGATCTATGATCCGTTATCGTAATATTACATATTTTTTCAAAAAATTCAAGGAATCAATGGGGCTGTCTAAAAAGTAATATCTGTAGGGGTTTGATTTATCAAACCCGTTTTTTAATAGCTTTTGATATATTCTCCGTTGATTCCAGATCATAAAAAAAGATATATTTATAAAAATGAAAAAATTATTGCTTATTATATTTATCAGCCTGATCCTGTTCCAGTGCAGCAATGAATACAATCCCTACTCTCCGGCAAGCAAGGAAGGGTTCTTTCAGGAACAGCTCTTGCCTTATCTTGGTAAAAAGGACCAATCCCTTGTTGTTCTGGTCTATCTCAATTGCGCTAATGATCTGGAGAGCTATGGCGTTTATGATTTTTATGTGGAAATGCAGGGTGGAGATTTTTTATCTCCTGATAAAGAGATAACTTTTCTGGTCCTGATGGACAGGATTATCGGTTACAGCAGCTATGATGACTGGGCTGGAACACGACTCTATGAGATCAACAGAAACGGCACCAGACGGCTTGGGAATGCGAGTATCAACGGAGTGACTCTTCAATCCTCAGGGGATTCAGATGAATTGAATATGGGCGATTATAAGACTTTGCAGGATTTTATATACTATGGGATGAACCATTATCCGGCAGATCAGTATATCCTGGATATCTGGAACCACGGTGACGGTTGGAAAGGCCCGGGTGGAACGGATAGAACAGGATTGATGAAAGGTGTTTCCTGGGATGAAGAGTCTGCCAATGATTATCTGCATATGGATGAGGTGCAGCAGGCTTTGCAGTATAATGTGAACGCTTTCGGCCGTAAGATCGACTGTCTTTATTTTGACGCCTGTGTAATGCAGATGATTGAAGTGGCCTATGAATTAAAGGATGTGGTCAAGTATCTTGCCGCTTCCCAGGCTTCTGTCCCGGCTTATGGCGGAGATTATCTGGATATGATAGCGAGGTTCAAGGATCTGGCCAATCTGACACCGCTTAATTTGGCCATTGAGATCCACAATTCCTATGAGTACCAGTATCAGTCAACCGCAGATGTCACATCATCAGTTGTTGATACGTCATATGTTGATACCCTTGTGAATGCCATCAATATTTTTGCACAGAATTTGACCAACACCAATATATTGGCTATTACCAATGCCAGAAAAAACGTGAAAGGATTTTATTGTCCCCTGGGAGCCGAGATCTCATTTCACGCGGATCTCTATTATTTTGCGCAGGAGATGAACGCTGTCACAGGATCTGATAATGTGAGAAACGCGGTGCTTCAGATCGTGAAGGATAATTTTTATACAACATCACCTGCGTCTAAAGGAATATCCATCTATCTGCCGTTTCCAAAAGATTATGTGGAAGCAGAGTATATCGGGAATCCTTACAATATTGATTTTATTGCCGGCAGTCAATGGAGAGATTTTATCCAATGGTACGATAATCAGTAATTTTTATTTCTTTTTTTCTGATTTTTCTTTAGATTTTTCAGGTTTTTTATCTTCTTTTTTATCAGGCGTTTCTTCCTGCGGGCTTTCCTTGGCTTTTTCCTTCTTTTCCGGTTGATCTTTTTTTTCTTCAGCTACTTTTATTTTCTGATCTTCCCCTTCTTTGGGAGCCGGTTCTGAGGGTGTTTTCTGAGCCGCTTCTTTTTTTTCTTGGTCCTCTTGTTTGGGGGTTTCTTCAGCGGGAGTTTCTTCTTTTTTTTGAGCGGCTTGCTTTTCCTGAGCTGCCTTTTCTTTTTGGGCTCTGGCAGCCTCAACCTTGGCTTTCTCCTCTTCTTTCTGCTTTAATTTGGCGGCTTTTTTTTCAGCGTCTTTCTTTAAGAGAGCCAATCTCCTCTGGGCCCGTTTCATCTTTTTTCTTAAACGCCTGAAAGAATGATCTTTTTCTTTATCTTTAGGGTTTGAAAATCCCTTTTCTTTTTCTAGAACTTTCTTTTCAAGTTCCTCGGCTTTTTTTTGCCATTTTTCCATTGCTTTTGGGTTCATGATCATTCCTCCAATTAAAGTTTTCCTAATATAGTGGATAATTTTCTTTTGTCCAGAAAAATTTTCGACTTACAGGAAGTGAGTCGGATCAAATCCCCAGGAGGGATTGGATTTGATCACGTACAGGAAGTGAGTCGGATCAAATCCCCAGGAGGGA
>JAFGFC010000197.1 GCA_016931325.1 Spirochaetota bacterium
AAAATCATGAAAAAATTTCTTATTGGATTACTTGTCCTGATGTTCGCTGTGGCTGTAGTCGATGCCGGGCCCAAACGCAAAGCAATCCGGAAAAAAGCCGTAAGGAAAGCCGTTGTAAAACAGAGAGCGATCAATAATGTTGCCGCAAAAAGAGTTATCAGAAGAACCGCTCTTGTTATCAGAAAGGCTCATCAGCTCGTAAAGCAGAACAAGAACTATACCGGCCATTTGGCCCGGGCGATCCGTCAGCAGAAATTTGCCCGGATTTTATTTGCTAAAAAGATGTTCTTACAATCTGCCAGGCATTCTATCAGAGCCAGGAGATTGGCTTTGCAGGCCATTGCCCTTAATAAAGGAACACCGCCTAAAGAAGGAACCCTGGATAAGGAAGAAACGAATCTAATGGCCGATGCTCCCAAAGATGAGGAGATGGATAAAGAAGCAGAAAAAGAGATGCCTGATGAATCGATCAAAGATGAAAACTTTTTAGAAGACCTTCCTGCTCTGGAAGCAGAAGAAGAAAAATAACAAGTGGGGACGGTGCATGATAATTTGACATTTTAGTAAGACGACAATAAAAAATACAATAATAAAAAATGTCAAATTATCATGCGCCGTCCCTATTCTTATTCGCTGATCTCTTCGATCGCCTGTTCGGCAACAGTTCGGATGGAATAATCGGATGATTTTAAAAGTTTCTTCAATGCCGGCACAGCCTGTTTTGCCTGTTTCCCCATCATACCCAGGGCTTTGGCGGCTTTATACTGAACACTGCCATGTTCACTATCCAGGGCTTTAATCAGATAGGGAACCGCCGGTTTGCCGATCTTGGCCAGGGCTTTCATAGCCTCATCAGGCACGTAGATGTAAAGGCTTCCCAGGGATTTAATTAAAAGTTCCAGCCCTTGAGGATCCTTTGTTTTAATATTGCCTAAAACCATGGCCGCGCTTTTGTGAAGGCTGGAACTCTGTGATTCATGCGAAAGGCTTTTTTTGGAAAGGGCTTTGATCACATGCTTCTCAGCCGGCCGGGCCTGTTCTTTCATCTTTTCTAAAAGATCCATTCCCCTGACCCGTTCATTCCAGTCTTTTGACGACAGCATGGTGATACATTCTTTAATGCCGGGAATAAAACCGGCGCAGTTTATCCCGTTCTCCAGACAGAAATCGATCCGTTCCTTCTTCTGATTCTCATACCTGGTAAGCGGAAAGGCCTTGCAGAATTGTTCCTGACAGACCCGGGCCATCTTTTTTAAATGTTTACGGGGTACTTTCGCCAACTCTTCCGGATGCTTTTCCATGTAAGAGGTTATAATAAATCTTTTGACAAAATCCCACATATCATCAGCCAGTTTTTCACTGGCTTGTCTTTGATTGTAAGATTCACAGATCCAGTCAAGGATCTTTTCTTTTCTTTTCTCATCCTCTTCCCGGAAATACATCAGGGTTAAAAGGTTATCGATCTTATCGTCCATAAGAGGGACCCTGTCCAGATCTTTGTTGTATTTTTGATAACAGTAGATCAGTACCCGGTTGTCTTTAGCATAGACATAATTGAACGCGTCAATCATTTCCAGAAAGGCTGTGTTCAGGGTCAGTGGCACGGGTAATCCGATCTGCTGTTTCTTCACCAGACTGAAATATTCATCGATCCGTTTGAACGTAAGGGCAAGATCATCCGGCAGGGGATTGATATTCAATAAAGTGGCCAGATAGCTGGATACTGTCCGGGCATCGCTTTTTTTTATGATCTCAAGCCCGAATTTCCATTCTTTTTCGTTGATCTGGCCATCCCTGGCCAGAAATCGTAAGACATGGTTCGCCCGGAAATCCTTGTAAGGATACTCTATGGCCGCCACTTCTTTCATGAGAAAATCGGTATAATCAGGATTCTCAATCTTGTATTTTGTGAAGGCGCGCATCACATCCAGGTGAATATACCCGCATTCCAGATCATAAGGGATGTTCATGGCCTTCTCCACCAGGGATTTTATCCTGTCAGGCGTCGAGAGGTCACTCAAGAATGTATCGATCTGGGTTTTCTCTTCAGCGCATTTATCTTTTTCCCCGCCCGGCAGTTGCTGATCCTTTTCAAACAACACTTTTAGATCATCGGTCAGTTCAATACTGGCCGAGTAGGTTAACAATATCTCTCCGGTCACCACATCGATCAATCTCCCATTGACATCAATATAATTCTTTAATTTTGTGAAAGTGCCTGAAAGAATGGCATCAATAGGCGCCAGCTCCCCGATCCGTTTGGCGGTCTTTTCATCGATCATACCGGACAGGGTCATGGCGTTCTCTTTCAGGATCACATCCAGACGGTTGCGTTCAAACAGCTTGAACTTTTGCTCTTCTTCTTTCAGGGCGCTGATCAGTGTTTCAGCAAAATAAATACCAAATTCACTCTTCTCATCCTGCCTGGTGGACACAAAGGCCAGGACAGCCAACCGCATGGGCCGCCCCTGCGGGGTCACACCTATCAGCTTGTCCTTAAGGCCTTCGATGATGACCGATATATTCTGCTGGGATTCAGACCCTCTGGGTGTGGTGGCGCAGGCCATGCAGAAGGAAAGGAAAATAAAGATAACCATTAATTTTCCAAGATTCAATTCAAACAATGGCATAATTCCTCCCTTTTCAAATAATAACTTTAATATGTTCCTTTCCAAACAATTTATCAACAACTTTTTCTTGACAAGTCTTTTGATTTGGGTATTATCATTAGAATGTTGATTGATCATAATCAGGCCCTGGCCTGAAGGACCTTCGGCCCTAAAGGCCAGGCTACTACAAAACAGGGGTGATAGTATGGCCAATATACAAAAATTGGATGATATTTTAGAAGTAGCAGTAAGGATCGAAAGGCGGGGAATGGAGTTTTACAAGAAACTGGCTGACATGGTCCAATCTCCGCAGGCCAAAGATGCCTTTCTCTTTCTGGCCGCGGAAGAAGAAAAGCATATCGGTATTTTCCGGCAGATGCTGGAAAAGGTGGCTGATTACCAGCCCCGGTTCAAATATCCCGGTGAATACGGGCTCTATCTGGACGGGGTCTCTTTTCTGGCCATAAAATCCTTTGAAAAGATGGACAAGGCTATACAATCGAAAAATATAGGGGATGCTTTGCTTCTGGCCATGCAGGTAGAGACCGATTCGATCAATTTCTACAAAGAGATATTCGAGCACTTTGAAGGAAAAGAGAAAGGCCCTATCCAGGAAGTCATCAACGAGGAGAAAAAACATCTGGCCAAACTGTTATCATTAAAAGGTATGTTGAAACTTTAACAAAGGCGGTAAAACCATGAATCAGAGGATCATTCCTTTATTTTTACTCTTAACGTCTCTTTCCTGTGCCACACTGGACCCGGCCTTATTCAAGAAAAAACCAGAGGCCAGGATCGAAAAATTCAACATTGATTCCATCAGCCTCCAGGATATCACCCTCTTGTTTGAGACCAGTATTAAAAATCCATATCCTGTCGGGATAACCCTTGATGGCGTCACCTCCCGGTTCGTCATAGAACAGAAACAGCTTTTTGAAACACGCTCTCAGGAAGGCTTGAAAATACCGGCCAAGGATCAGGCCATGAACCCCTTTACCGTCACATTGAAATATCTTGATATCATTAATATCGTGAAGGACTATACACAGAAAGATTATCTCAACTGCTTAATTGAAGGCAATATCGTGCTGGCCATCCCCCGGACAGGCATTCCCGGTGTACCGGACAGTCTGACCTTTCCCTACAAGCTCGAGAAAAAGATCCCTGCGATAAAGCCGTCCATCAGTATCAAAAATTTCAGTATAGCCAAGCCTTCTCAGTCCGCTATTTTGGATGCCATAAAGAAAAGCGCTAAAAGCCTCAACTACCTTCAGGTCATCCAGATGGTCGATTATATGCTGAAAGGCGATTATGACAAGGCGTTTACCCAGGTCAATCCCGAAGATCTGGACCTGAAATTCAGCGTCAGTTTTGATATTGAGCTGGAGAACAAGACCAAAATGGGTATCAATTTTGACCGGCTTGTATATGATTTTTATCTGAATGAAGATAAATTGGTCGCCGGGGACACGGCCAGTATCAAGACAATAGGGAATAAATCGATCCTCAAGATAAAAAATGATTTTTCACTGCGCTCCTTCAGCCGGTCCATCGGGCAGGCCCTGAAAGATCATAAGGGAGATTTTCATCTGAAAGGCGAAACCTATCTTAAACTGCCTAAAGAAATAAAAAGCGAACCGTTAAAATTGCTGTTTAATGAAAAAGGCAGTATGACCATACAATAACAGGTTTTTATTTTTCAGTCACAATATCCAGTATTTCAGAAGCAATGATACTGGCATGTTCTGACCCGGTGCCGTTACGTACCAGGACCAGCATGCTGAAGGTGGGTTCATAAGAAGGGAAAAAGACAATGACCCAGCCCACCGTGTTCTTATAATCTACCTTTCCCTTTTCAAAAGCCATACCGGTACCTGTTTTACACATCATATCTTTTGTCTTTGTCTCATCAAATATTTTTTTTCCCGTCCCGTAAAGGTAAGACCCCCTCATGCCTTCCCTGATGCATTCAATGACATCACTGTTATATTCGATACGGCTGATCAATTCACCTTTGATATTATACAAAGCCCCTCTGTTAAAAAGCGTATTAAAGGCCAGGAGGAGATGAACAGGCTTAACCCTGAAAAAAGGTCCCAGACCGACGGCGGTTTTAAAAAAATCCGTGTCTGATATAGTTGTCATATCTTCCTTTATCCCGAATTCGGCCAGAGTTCTCAAGAAAGATCTTTTTTTCAGTTTATCCTTGATCAATTCCATAAAATAGTGATTACAGGAAAAAGCGATGGCATGCACCAGGTCTACCCTGCCATGACCTTCTCCCAGCCAGCACAATCTATCCTTTGTGTGAAAAAAACCTTTGCAGTTAAAAGTCTTGTCTTTATCAAAAGGATGGCTTGCGACATAGCTCAACAGGGTAAAAGGCTTGATCAAAGATCCCGGGCAGAACCGTTCTTCAAAAAGCATGCGTCTGTTATACACAAAACTGATCTGTCCTGTATCGGGCCGGGTGATGAGACAGGCAAATTCACCTCTTTTTTTTTCTATCCGTGAACATTCCTTTTCCAGGGAACGATCCGTTTTCCATGCAAGCAGCAACAACGAGGCCACCATGATCAACTTGATCTTATTCGTCTTCATTTTTCAGTGAATAATAATCCGTTATCATCAATCGGGGAAAATAAAAACCTAAAATGCTTCTGTACTTGTAACCCAACTCTCCCAATTTCTTTGCTCCCCACTGGCAAAGCCCTACACCATGACCAAGACCCTGCCCTGTGAAAAACGCTTTTCGATCTTTGATCTCTACCTTGAATCTGGCGCTTTTCAACAAACCCCAGTCCTTGAAATAACGTCCGACCATGATCCTGAATGTTTCGGTCTTGAGGACCATATTCCACGTATTCCTGAACCGTAAAAGGCTCACCCTGCCAAATTCATCCCGTTCAATAATATCAATATGATCGAATTTCCCCATGGGGATGACGCGGGATATCTGTTCCAGCGGGCAGGACCAGGTCCATGTCTTGAAATGAGGTGAATCGATACAAAGCGGTGTACCCTTATACTCGCATTTTACCGGCACGATATATTCTATCTCTTTTTTCCAGACAAATCCCGGATAGGAGGTTTCCCCCGCGCAGGTGGAACAGAAGAATACCGTGGCCAATTTGCCCTTAAAGCTCATGACCTCATCTCTGGTCAAATTGACGGCTTCTCTAGCCGAAAGGTTCATATGAGAAAGGCCTTTGTACACCTGGCCATCTGTCAGATCGGAAATATAATATTTTCTTTTTTTATTCCTCTGATAAAATTCCAGGGCTTTGGTCCGGCAGAGGATAGCCTGAGCTTTGAGCGTCTCTGCGGGAGCCGCCCCTATCTCGCAGTGGACCACGCTGGCCAGATAATCTTCCATGGGAATATGGTTCACAATGATCAGTTTTCCTTCTGAACAGTAGATCTGCAATTGACCTGGAAATTGTCTTGTTATCTTGTCAGGGATCTCTACCGTGAGAGGTTGCGGGTCCTTTAAAATAAATTCTTTCTGCTTTTTACCGTTCACTTCCATCGTCTCCCCCCATATGGCCTGGATCGTATATTTTTCTTTTTTTTCAGTCGAGACGATGACCCGGACGGGCTTGAAGATCCCCAGAACGGATACTTTCATGATAACGTCAGAAGTCAGCCAGCCCGGCATGAAAATAATAAAAAGGATGACGTTACATAAAATCTTTTTCATAAATATCCTTTATTGATCGGCCCGTCTTTTTTTTTATCACATTCGAAAAAGAATTCCCCTGATGCATGGCTTTCAGAATATCCCGGATAAAATGCTCGCCATAGGTCTGCGATAAAAAATGGGTAAAATGGATGGCATGAAGAAAAAAGTCTTTCGTATAGTTCTTGCTGCGCAAATTGCGTTTCAAATCAATAAAATCCTCAAATTGTTCCAGTAATTTGCTTTTTTGAAAAAGAGGCAGAGGTTCATGACTGTAATCATAAAAATAGGTGACCGCCAGCATCTCGTTGAACCATCCCGGGCATTCAAAGAAGGTATAGGATTCAAAGTAAAAATGAGCATATTCCGTAAAAATGATCTTTTTCAACACATTCTTCTTGATAAGAACATCCAGGGGCTGCAAATAGATGGTTCTTTCCTGATACCATCCGCCGACCCAGTAAGGGACCCTCAGGGCAGAGGTAAAATCATTAACAGAACCCGAGATCTTCAATGTAACATTTTCAAAAGGTGCAAAAGAGAATTTTTCTTTAAAAAAATCCTGCGCGTCATCCAGTATCCTGATCACCCTTTCAATTTTTTCCTGGGGTACGTCATCGGGGTAGGTAAAAATAAAGTTTTTCCAGACATGTTCTCTGGCCACAAGGTCACTGACAAGAAAAAGACAGATGAAAATATATAATCTAATCCAGCGTAACAACATCAACGGTAACGACATGTCCTGTTTTTGTTAACATGGTCTCATATTCTTTGAATACTTCGTGAGGTGTCCCTTCATACTGCACCACATAGACCCTGGCTTCAGTCTGGGGATGACCGGCATCAGAATAATAATTGACCTGGATCGTATAACTGCCTTTCGTGGGGGCAGCGAGCGTATAGACTTCAGGGCCATAACCTGTCGTCACATCAACATCCAGTGACCCCCCGATCTTTGTATTCTTAAAACTGTAGAAACATTTTTCCCCGGTCGGTTCGATCACCCACAGATCCACATCAGTATTATCGGTGTCCCAGACAAGGACGATCTTCATGGCTTTAGCCGGCGCTTTGGAATAAAAGCTGACCTTATCGGTCAATGTCCTGGAAGGCGTTTCAAGCCGGGCTATGATATTATTGAGTCCCGGGGCGGCCACGAAAATACGGCTGAACCGGCCGTCCTCGCCAACGGGCAATCTGAGCGGGATCCCGTTGTAGATAATGGTGGCCGCTTTGGTCTTGACCGAGGTCTCGCCGGCTATCTCGACTTTTCTCTCTGTGGACCACCCATTATGAGGCGAAGTGATTTTAATATAATCTGCCTGAGAATATAATAAAATAACGAAAGATAAAACACAAACAATAATGATCATCCATTTCATTGCCTTGTCCCCCTTAATGTATCTTTAATTCAATCTGCGAGGAATTTCCCCTGATGGCCGGAAAATACATCAAGGCTCCCATACCGGGAACAATACTGTATTCCCCTTTGAAAATGGGTGTAACAACATAGTAAAGGCTTGCTGATTTATCGATAAAATCAATGAAAAACGCCACTTTCTCATCCCGGTAATCAATAAAATCTGCCCGTTTGGTATCATTCCCTTTATCAATATTATAAGTAAGGAAATCTTTCACCGGCTGACAGCCTGCCGGATAATAATCTTCCAGCATAACATATTGATAAGGCTTATCAACCGTCACATCAAGCCGAACCACGAAATTTTCCCCTTTCTTAATGGAGCTTATCCTTCCTCCCAGTTCATAGCGGATCTTCCCTTCCTCGGAATACTGGTTCAATTCATAGTAAGATCTATCTACCGTCATTCCTGACCGGGCCGGTTTGATCTCTTTTTCTTTTGTATAATAACTTAAAGACAGCGATGCAAAAAGTTTATCGTCTCCGGCCAACCCCTCTATTACAAGGCTGTTCTTTTCTTCCAGGTCCTTGAGGTCCGAGTATGATAACTCGACATCGGAAGACAGATTATTCCGGCTGAACGTAATGCGGCTCACTTTTTTATTATTGATAACAATGTCAAAATTTTTCTCCTGAAAGGAATATTTTTCCATGACATCAACGATCGCAAAAATGCAGGCAGCCGTGTCTCTTGTTGATTTCCAGTGCGTTCCTTCCCTGTTCATCAGGAGAAAAGCGATGGCGGGTGTTATGGTATCACTGTCACCTTTAACTGTGTTGATAGCTTTTATAGCCCAGGCTGTTGTCTCCACACTGTCCCTGTGCCAGTATTCTGTCGAACCCACACCCCAGTATAGCTGGTCATTGTCACTGACTTTTTTGGCCTTTTGAACAAGCCGGTCTATCATTTCTTCCGCCTCATTCTTCATGCCGTAACGATGCAGGGTCAATGAAAGAAGCGCCAGGTCATAGTCATTTAATTCCTTCTTTTTTACTTTTTCAAGCATGGAAGGAAAATTCTTATTATTAAGGCTCAGCACATAAAGAGCAAAGACCGTTTCCGTGACATTCTGAGAATCAGGAACATATTGGATCAACGTTTCCAGCCCCCTGGTGATAACTTTCGTGTCGACACTGTATCCCAGTGACCTGGTGAGGGTGAGAGCATAAAGAACATAAGAGGTCATAAAAATATCTTTCCTGTCCCCGCCGAACCAACCCCAGCCTCCGTCTTCGTTCTGAAAACCGTACAATCTTTCCAGACCCGTGGATACGATCCTGGCCAGCTCTTTTTCAACGCGGGGCAGGTGAATATTATATTTTTGTAAAGCCTTGATCGCCACCAGATTCGGAAGGAAACTGCTTGTGGTCTGCTCCACACACCCCCATGGATATTCGATCAAATACGGCAGGGCTGAAGCCACCGTAGCGTAATATCCGTAGCTCAGAGCGATCTGCATACTTAACGTCTCTTCTTTCATATTCTGCGGTTTATCGAACATGATTCGAGAATCCCGTGTAAGGATCTTGTTATAATTTTTCGTTTTCATTATAGAATGGGGTAATATTGTTAATGCTTTTGTGATCTTGTCAGAATATTGTCCCGCTTTGACCTCTAAACTGATCTCAGCCTCCCCTATTCGAACAGGTAAGATCTCCCATTCGAGGACTTTTTGCGTTTGCGCGGGGACTGTTATGGTCTGCTTTGTTTTCAGGATACTGAGGTTCTTTGCGCTCATTGTGGCCCTGACCGTCAGATCCCGGGATGTATTATTATGTATGGCGCTGTAAACATAGGGTTTGTCTTTCTCGTTTAAAAAAGAGGAGTGAAGCAGTCGGGCAAAAAAATCAAGCCGGGTAATGACATGCCCTTTGTCTTTGCCCACTTTTGTATCTTCTGTGATCCCTAAAGCGGTAATACGCCACCTGGTTATATTATCCGGAAACGAGATATCGACAAGGGCTTCGCCACGGCTGTCAGTTCTGATATAGGGCAGCCATAGAATGGAATCCTTGAACTCTTTTCGCTCTTCCATCTCTTCTTCACCTTTAAAAGCGGCCAGCCCGGTAATGTCCCTGTAGCGGCTTGTGGCCAATTGTTCAGCCGCTTCTTTCGAATAGCCGTAAAAACGATACGCCATGGATGCCCAGCTTTTCACATTGTTCCGTCTGAACGGATAAAAGAATTTCTTAATATCAACAGCGATCTCTTCGGAAATACCAAAAAGGGCTTCATCCACAACAGCCACAGAAAGTTCAGCACCTCCTACCGGTCTGTTCTGTCTGTCAATGACCTTGATCCTGGCCTGTCCGCTGGCACCGGGTTTATAAATTTCTTTTACCGGATCGATCTTGATCTTTAAAAATTTATTCACAGCCGGGGCATCGATCTTTATTGTATTCTGATAAAATTGATTATTAAAAATAAAACCGATAGAAGCAAAAATATTGGGGACAAAATTATCCCTTACTGTAAACGTGATCAAAGCGCTGTTCTTTGAGAACTCCTGCACTTTGTACTGATAGATCGTATCCCCTTCCAGCGTGAACAGAAAGTGAATATCCTGCACCGGGGAAAGGATCAATAGTTTAGCCTGATCCCCCACTTTATAGACCCTTTTGTCAAGCACGAGTTTTACCAGGCCACCCTGATAATGGTAACGGGCTCCCTGTTCCCCTATCCAGAGATATTTTTGGGTGAACGTCTCATTCCCTTTTTTGTCCTCTCCCCTTATCTCTATCTTGACGAAACCGTTCTTATCAGCCTGGAACTGTACTTGCGCTAATCCTTTGATATCGGTCTCGATTTCTTTATCAAGAAAGATATGGATCTGTTCAGGTTCAATTTCCGATGTTGCCCTGATCTTTAATTTTCTCTTTAAAGGCCGGCCTTTGTAATCTTCTGCAGCGATATCCAGATTGATCCTATCATCTTTTAAATAAATAAACTTGTCCGACCTGATCCTTATCTTCAGGTCTGCCGGGACCACCCGCGTTCGTGATGAGCCTGAGATCTTTACCCCTGTTTCATCAATAACAACAGCCTGGATCTTGTAATAATAAGGCGAATCCTCCTTTCCTGTATTAAAGGATAGTGTGGCCCGGCCCCGGGAATCCAGTCTCTCCTCTCCCTGATCAACCAGTTCCATCTGGGCATAGGTCATCTCCTCCACGCTTAAATAAAATTCCTTATCCTTTTCACTGACCCATTCATCATCCTTAAATCCTGTTTTATATACGGAATATTGCACCCGGCCTTCTTTTAAAGGTTCGCCAAAATAATACCTGGCCGACACTTCCGCTTTGACTTTTTCTCCGGCTATATATAATTCTTTCCTGGGCCGCACTTTAACTTCAAATTCAGGTTTCTGATAGTACTCCACCTTGAACTCGGCCTCGAATCTTTTACCATCGATATCAGCGATGATAATATACCGGCCTGTCACGGAGTCGTCAGGCAGGACAAAATGCCCGTCAAAGGAACCTGTGGGCCGGGATGAGACATTGAATTTATTGATCACTTTACCCTGGCTATCAACAACCTCAATGGAAATCGACGGGTCTGTTTTCACATAATATCTGTCATTACTGTAACGTCTGATGATGCCTTTGAAATTAACCGTATCCCCTCCCCTGTAAACCGGTCGATCCGTATACATATAGGTATAAACATCTCTGGCTGTCACAGGATAGAAGCGTGGATCATAGAAAGAATAGTTCCTTTCTTTGGATTCAGCCAGAATGAAAAGATCATTCTGAGAGATAGACGCAAAGGCCAACCCGTTCTTATCCGTATAAAGGGTTTTTACGGGATTCTTATCCTTATCAAAAAGGGACAATTTTATATTTTTTATGGGTTTCCCATTTTCAAAATGAGACGTATAGACCAAAAGGTCCTTGTCCGCTTTTTTAACAATGAAACTGAAATCTGATATATTTAAAACGGTATAAGCCACCTGGCCCTTCCTGATGGCTTCGATCAGATACAGTCCCTTTTCCAGGTTATGAAAAAGAATATAATTATAATTCCAGTCCTGGTTGAAAAGCGCGGCATTATAGGTAAATTCCTGCGCCAGATGAAAATTGTCATCTTTCAGAGGTTTGACGATATTGGCCACTTCGATATAATCCTCCACCTGACCTCTCAGATCGGGTACCACGTTCAGACTTTTCGTTCTATGTTGATTATCGATATTAGATCGAACCCAGTTCCTTATGCCCATTTTCAGATAATGAAAGACCCCACCCGTGATATCTGATGTGTCTTTGCGGAAATCTCTTTTCCCCATTCTTATCCTGTGAAAATCCGGCTGAGACCGGTAAAAGCTGATCGGTTCTTTTATTTGATAGACCCTGATAAAAATACTGGTGGTGTGATACCCTGATTCAAGTTTTACCCTGGCCTGTTCTTTGGGTGTAAAACTTTTCTCAGTAGAAAGATAAAATAAAGGCGTGGCCTGCAGGGTCATACAGAAAAAGATCAGAATACCGATCGAGAATACTTTCTCCTTCATAGAGATCCTCCGCTAGGTAATGATTCTAAATCGAAAAGCGCCTAAAAAATGCCGGTTATGCGATAACGGATGCCATGTCTCATCCGGGTGTCTCATCAAGGTCTTGAATTTTACTTTACGAACCTCTCCTTTATCATGATCACCGGTGTGGTAGATCAGATACTCGTCCTCTCCTGAATATATCATGGAATGATAGGGTTGTGAGGGATGCTGTGGCCTGTGAAAGATCAAAACATCTCCCTTTTCAAATTGATATTGTTCCTTCCCCACAAAGACCAGGTTATGGTTCATCAGGATATTCACATTGGCCACGGGAGAAAAAATATCTTTTGTCAAATCCTCTTTCCGGAACACACCCCGGGTTTGGCGGAATACTTTTTTCCCAAGAAGAGGCACATCAGGGTAACTGTATTTCTGCACATCAGGGATATTGAACCGGGAAAGATAAGGAAAACGTTTCAGCCAGTTTTCATTATGCTTTTTCAAGGCCTCTTTAAAAGCAAAAACGATCAGACCGGCGCAATCACGATGTACCTTATACCAGCCGGTTGATCTTTTATAAAACTGGCTTTCCGCTATGCTGACAAACCATTTTCTGAAATTATCCCTGTCCGTTTGACTGTCTAACTCGGCTACATCAGGGAAACCGTCCAGGTCCGTATCAGAAAAAGCCGGCTTCAAGGTGAGCGTATTGGTGAAGCATCCATCACTGATCTTAACAACCAATTTCAACTCTCCTGTCTGCCATTTGCTTTTCAGAAAAAATCCGTCATTCCGTTTCATCTCTTCGACAAGGGCAGCACCGTAAAGGTATTCCACCTGGAAATCATCTTTAAAGGGAAAAAGCCATTCCCTTATACGATTGAGATAGGTGACCCTGAAAAAGGCCGTGGATAGATTATCAGCATAGAGATATTTTCCGGGTGTTCGGACCGTGACTCTTTTATCCAGAATGGCCCCAAGGCAAAAAATAGTCAGGATAAGGAAAACAATGATCCCGCTATTACGGAACAAACTGGATCTGACCAAAGTATTTCCCCTTTTTTTCATCATAGGATAAAATAATGGAAAATGGTTTTATTTTTTTCATATCCTGAAAAAGGATCTCGAAACTTTCCTGATATTCTTTCGTGTCAACCTTGAGATAATTCAGAATATACTGTTCCATCAGATCTTTTATCCTGACAGAAAGATCATCAGGATTGACCAGACCATAATACAGGACATGGTCCCCTTCCTTGAAATGATCATGAAATTTATCATATAAGGTAGGTTTTATTTTATCAAGACCCGAAACAAGGTCCTGATGGAAATCCTGTGATAAGGTGATGATCATATAATCAGCCTGCCGGATAAGGGATATTTCTTTAACCGGATCATAGAACAGGGAATAATCTTTTGATTGGTTATCCGCTTTCTTCCATCCTTTGGCGCCTGTGAAATACGAGATCAGGTCTTTGCATTTTTCCAATAATATTTTTATCTCTGGTTTTTGATCCCCTTTTACCTTCAAAGCGAAACTGACGCGGGGAAAGATTTGGGTGTTATCTTTTGTCTTTCCGGAAATATTAAATCCGTCAAAGGCCATAAAAAGACCCGGTTCAAAATTGTCAGCGATCTTATCAATGGAAACCCTTTTCGCCTTATTGAGCCTGTCAAATTCATCCCGCGATGAGGACCCTGACAGGCTGACAATATCTTTTATGGTGAAAGCAGGGTTATAATAACAGAAAGCCAGATCCATTTTATAGAATTTAGAAAAAGCTAAAACTTTTTCAACAGATTGTTTCTCCGGAATTCTTCCTGGAGCGCCCCACAGGGTGATCATGGAATCTCCCACATTAAAAATAAAACTGAAGGTTGAAAGATCAGGGAGAAGGTTCAAGGCTCTGCCTGAGGGGTTAACACGCACCTTGAGAAGGATATCATCTTTTTTTAATTGTTTCACAGTATCGGTCTCGACTGTATCTTTCTGCCGAAAGGCTGAAAGGATGATCTCTTTCATCAACTCTTCATTATCTGTAACAACGAGATACCTTTCCAGGATCGCATAATAGAAAGAACGGTTATTTTTTAAAAGATGATGATAGGATTGTGATTTAAATTTAATTTCTTTGGATCCTTCGTCCGGGAGCAGATTAAAAAGCATTTCTATGATCCTGGCCTTTAAGGAAATCGAACTGGCGAGAAAGTAGTGATCCTTGACCTTTGCGACTAAGAAATCCTTCCGTATCAGTGTGATAAGATAGTCCAGGTTGAATTCCATATGAAAAAAGAAAAGATTGATATTGGCTTTGAATTTGTTCCCGAGATCCTTGAACAGATTATTGTCAAAAACCTTTTTCAGGGGAGAAGAATCCAACTTTTCTTTCGTGCCTGAGAAATCCTTTATATAGACAAAATAGGAATAATCATCCGGCACACAGTTAAACGCATACTTTATATTGAGATTGAGATAGTAGATATAATTATAGACCCCGATCACGAGAAACAGAAAAAGAACACCCCCCAGTATGTAAAAGGCAATTTTTCTCTTCTCTTTATGTTTGAAAACATTTATTAAAAACCGGCCAAGTTCTTTGATCTTGTTCTGAATGCTCTGTAACAGATCAAGAAAAGAAAATTGTTTAATTTTATTTAAAATATTTTTCTTTTCAGATGTGGTGCTCTTTTTCACCATATAAAAACCCCCAAAATGTCGAACGTTGAGCTTTCTCAGGCGTCCTTCAGGGCAGCCCTAAAGGACGCCCTGAAGAGATAACGAACAAATGCTAATACCTTTTATAAAACCTGCTCTTCAGGGCAGCC
>JAFGFC010000032.1 GCA_016931325.1 Spirochaetota bacterium
GATATTGCCATCAAAGGCAACGATAAGGATCAAGCCGTGAAATTTCTCAAGCAACTTTTAAAGACCAAACCACATGATAAAAATATTAAAAGGCGAATACTCTATCTGACAGGAACGCAACAAAACCTTATAGACCGCTTCAGTGTCGATGTTGAACAAAAGATCAAAAAGATATTCTCTCAAGGTTTGGACACGTATAAAAAAAAATACAGGTCTCCCGGGATTACCCCTTACCGGGGTAAGATCGTAAAAGTATCAGATGACGGAACGACCGAAACCCTTGTTACGGTACTGTATTATATTATCAATCCTAGGGGAGCCGAGATCTTTAAAAAGGAAAAAATCAACTACGTTCCGGATAATGAAGAACTCGAGATCATAAAGGCCCAGACCATTACACGTAAAGGAGCAAGAACAGACAGCAAGGATGAAAATACGTATTCCCTGATCGATACTGATAAAAACCTGTATTATAACTATCTGGCCAGGGAGATCTCGTTTGCCAATGTAAAAGCGGATACGATTATCCTGCTGCAATATACGATCTGGAGCAAGGCCGGAAGTCAGCTTGAAAAGAGTTATTATGGGAATTCAGAGATCTTTGCTGACTTTTATCCTGTTCAGGAGAAAGACTATACTCTGATCTTTCCCAGGAAAATGAACATCTTTTATAAATATGACCATTTTAAAAAGAAACCAAAATTTAAAAAAAGTCGTTACGCTGCCTATTATATTTATCAATGGCGCCAGAAAGACCTGTTCCAGTTAAACTATGAACCCAATATGGGATCTCCCTTTTCTTTTGTTCCGCAATTACACTTGACCAGTTTCAAAAACTGGAACGAACTGTCCGGCTGGCTCAGACAATTATCAGAGTCCCAGAAACAATTGAATTCAACGATGAGATCTGTTGTCGATAAAATGAAAAACGACAGCCAGACAAAAGAAGAAATGATCGCAAAGATCTACCGTTATGTCAGAGATGTGATCCGTTATGTGGGTCTGGAGTATGGCTTGGGCGGGATCAGGCCAAGGAATGCTATTTCTGTGTATTCTTCTCGATTTGGAGACTGCAAGGACAAAGCGGTTCTGTTGAACGCCATGTTGCAGTACGCTGGAATAGAATCTTATCTTGGTTTGGTCAGTTCGTCACAGAGGGGTGAAACCATGTTTGATATTCCTGAAATAGGCCTTTTTGATCATGCGATCTGTCTGGCCTCTCATGACGGGAAAGACTATTTTCTGGATGCCACAGCGATGTATCATGATTTTAATGAATTCCCTTATTATGACAGGATGAATAAGATCCTGCTTTTAAAAGGCGACGGAACATTTATTACCCCGCCGCGACCTGATATAGATCAAAATCAATATCAGGCTTTTACAACAGGCACAATTAATACCGTTGGCAAGTTCTCATTAAAAAGGAAAATATCCGCCATCGGCCAATTCGCTCCTACATTCAGGTATTTTGCCTCTGACCCGTCTTATCACAAGCAGTATGTGGAGAACAGGTGGAACAATATTTATCCCGGTACGGTTATTTTATCAATTGATAACAAGAAGGCATCAAAACCTTTGTTCGAGTACGACATTGAGATCAATCATTTTACAGACCCCATCCCCGGCGGATTTAAATTCAAACCTGTATTAAACAGATCCGAGATCTTTGAAAAATATTTTACACTCAATAAACGTCAGTATCCCCTGGTATTAAATTTTCCTTATACGATCCAGGAAACAATCGATATTTCATTCTCACATGACAAGATCATGACAATTAAAATACCGGACAATGTCGACCTGAAATCAAAATATTTTTCTTTAAAGATAGAATACGAGAAGAAAGAGAATAAGATCTCATTCCGTTATCTCTTAAAGATAAATAAGATTAAAATTTATCCTGATGAATACACCCGGGCCCGGAAGATGGCTTTAAAAATAAAAAATGCCGAAGAAAAATATATCAGGGTCCTCTGGTAAGATATGATAATAACAGCAAAGAAATTACTTTTTATTACGCTAATATTTTTTCTTGTTTCTTCCTGGCTTGTCGCTTCAAAGGAGACAATCTCGAAGCAGCTTTTGTTAGAAAAACAGGCCGTCTCAAGTTACTATAAAGCGGACTGGGATGGCTATTTTCATTCCCTTTTTCAGCTGATACAAGCCGATATCTCCTCTGAACTGGCTCAATTCTATATGCTGTCCCTCGGGTTAGAAAAGAACCTGGTAAAAAATTATGATAACCTCTATCCTTTTTATGCAAAGGTCCTTTCCACCATGCCCGAAAAACTGGACTATTTTACGTACCATTTAGTTCTGGAAGATCTGTTAAAGCATTACCTTAAAAAAGGCCTGACAACCGAGGCCAGGGAACTTGCTAAAAAAAGCGGAACCCTGGATAAATGGAACGTTACAGGGGGTTTTGTTCACACCTATTATAACGATATCGATCATGATTTCTACAACATTGAAAAATCGCTTACCTTCACAGATGGCGAAAGATACATCTGGCGTGAATTACCCTATGGATCAGACTGGGGCTGGGTGCCTTTTAATTTTCTGCTCTATCCTGATTCCGTTACTACGGCTTATGCCGGCTGTTATATTTTTTTCCCCAGGGAAGGAACCTATATTTTCTGGCTCACTTCCAACTCGTCCGCAAAGATCTTTCTTAACAATCATCTGATCCTGAAAAATGACAGCCGACGCGAATCTTATGAAATGAACAGCCTATATGAAGTTAATATGAAAAAAGGCTGGTATCATCTTCTGGTAAAATCCTCTCCTCCCGGGTCCATGAATAATTTCAGATTAAAGGTGCTTGACCACAGAGGAGCCCCCGCGCAGGGGCTTACCCTGTCTCTTGAACCCCAATCCCTGATGGAACATGCCCCTGACGGAAAAAAGATCACACCCGGGATCTATGAGTATTTCAGAAAGGAAATCGAAAAGCAACCTTTTCAGACCATGAATTATTTACGCAAAGCCATTCTGGATTTTCATCTTTTCAGTGTAGGGCAGGCCAAACAAACACTTCTAAAGGCCACTCTGATCGACAAGAAAGATGCTTTTTTAAAATATTTTCTCGGGAGGTTTTTTTATTATGATTACTCAAGGCATTATAAAACATCGGAACTGGAAATAAGCAAGACCTTATTTAAAGAAGCGTTGAACATAAACAAGGATTTCTTGCGCGCCCGTGAATTTCTATCCCTTTGCTATTTTGATCTTGACCAGACAGATAAGACCTATGAAAATCTTGGTCCCCTCCTTTTCGAATCAAAACAAAACAGAGCGGCGCAACCCCTGCGGGAGGCTACACTCCCCCTGAGTAAATATTTCCACAAGATCGACTGGAAGCTTTTAGAGATCGATCAACTTGACAGGCTTTATAAAGAATCCAGAAAAACAGAGGCAGGACGTTTAACCGCTGATTTTTATTCAGATTACGATATGGATAAGGCCTCTTTGATCTATGAAAATATCTTTTCACTGGATCATCAGGAACACCCAAGACAATGGTTCGATATCCTGCTGGAGAAAAAAGAGTATGATAAACTTGAAAACCAATTAACTCTTTTAAGGGATATTTCCGCTTATTCTGCAGAGTACTATCTGTACCTGGCAGAATTATGTCTGTCCAGAGGAGACCAAAAAAACGCTCTGGAAATCCTTGAACAATTGTATAAGATACACCCTTATCCGGATGTGCTGAATAGAATAGCGCAGATCCACTATGATTTTGGCCAAAAAGAGAAAGCCCTGGAATACTTTGTACAATCTTATCGGATAAAACCATCCGATCTGGATATAAAAGATAAAATCGATTATATAAAAAATAGAACCATGCATGAGAACCTTGAAAGTGAATATTATCCAATCGATCCCCAGCCCCTTATTGAGCGGGCTTTTAAAGATTCCTCTCTTAACGGTGATATTAAATATTATCTTGATCTTATGGTCATCAAGGTCCATCCGGATGGAACA
>JAFGFC010000033.1 GCA_016931325.1 Spirochaetota bacterium
CAGGAAGAATTAGCCAGACTGGAAGAAGAGAAAAAGAAACGGGAAGAGATCGCCAGGATCCAGGACGAGACGAAAAGACAGGAAGAATTAAAAAAAGAAGAAGAAAGAAAAAAAGCCCTGTTGGAAGAAATGAAAAAGAAAGAAGAACAATTATCGTTCACGCTGACGGAAGCAGATATTGAAAAGGTGAGTCAGTATTTGAAAAAAAATTATACATTAACATCAAAAAAGATATACCAGAGTCAGACCGCTGATCTTATTGGGAAGCCGGAGGATGTTGTCATTGAAGATTATCCAATAGGTGATATTACTTTAAAAAGAATAAAGTTCAAAATTTATGTTGCGGCTTATATTGAATCGCCGGAGGTTCTTGAGGAATCTATGCCGCCGGATACCCTTTATATATGGACGCCCCTTCTGAATTACTCGAAAGTCAAATCGCATTTTCCTTTTATTCCTGTCTATGCCATTAAAGAAAGCAAGCTTTATGAAGGCAAAATAAAGAATTTTCGTTATTTTAATGTCGATATCCTGATACACCCGGCTCAGGATTTTATCATACTTTTAACAGCACAAAAAAGGTTAATCACCAGCTCTGTTATTAAAGGGCAGCAAAAAAAGATCGATCCTGCGATTATCCCCAGGTCATTAAGGTGGCTTCTTTATGAACAATAAAATATGTTTTTCTCTGGTCTGGTTTATACTGCTGCTTGGTAGTACTGTGATGGCTCAGCCGACGCAGGACGCTGATTATTATTGCGACAAAGGAATTTTATTCTACAAGCAGAGACAATTTCGTGAAGCGGCCATTGAATGGGAAAAATCCCTGAATATCAATCCTGACCACAAACTGGCCAATTACTACCTCATCAAGGCTACAGAAGAAAAGAACAAGATCGATTATCACACCAGTGAAGGTATCAGGCATTATGAAAGAAAAGAGTTGATAGAATCCCTTGATAATTTTAATTCTGTTTTTGAATATGACCATGAAAACCGTATTGCTAAAAAATATGTCCAGGATATTGGAATGGAGCTAACCCGTGATGAAATACTGAAAAGTAAAATATTGCAGGATTATAAAAGGAAAGGGGAGGAATATAAGGAAAGAAAGGACCTTGTGGCTGCCAAAAAAGCTCTGGCTGTTTATAACACGATCTCCCTGATTGATGAGAAAGATAAAGAAGCCCTTGAGGAAAAGATAGCCCTTGAGAAGAAATTACCTGAAGTCTTTGAAAAAGAAAGAGTTATGATATACAATCAGATCGGTGATGAATATTTTAAAGAAGGTAAATATGATGAAGCCATTTTTTTATGGAGAAAGGCCCTGACCATAGAACCAGAAAATACGGAAATAGAGAACAAGATCATCGATGCTTTTAAATTTAAAATAGCCTTTGAAAAAGATAATCAGATAAAAACCCTTTTAAAAGAAGGACAGGAGTATATGGCTAACGGATTAACGTCCTCTGCCATTGCTATTTTTGAGGAAGTACTGAGATTGGATCCGGATAATAAACAAGCCCGATCTCTGAGAGAACAGCTGCTGGCTGAAAAAAAGGCCGAGGAAGAGCGAAAATATCTCGAGTCACAGGTCAAAGCCTTTATTGTCGCGGGCAAAAAGTATATGGAACAGAAAGATTACGAAAAAGCCAAAGAGTTTTTTAACAATGCTTTGATCCTGGATGATGCCAATCAGGAAGCCAGAGATCTTATAAAGAAATGTGATGAGCGACTGGAAAAAGAAGCCGAAAAGATCAAAGAAAAAGATATTGAAAAGATACAGAAATTATTGGAAGAAGGGATAATCAGCTATCAGCAGGGCGATTTTGAAAGAGCCATATCAAAACTGGATGAATGTCTCATTCTTTCTCCGGGCAATGAATTCGCCGAGCAGTATCTTGACCTGGCCAAGAAAGCCCTCTGGACTAAACGGGAAGAGATCATTGATATAAAATCCCCTTTTTACAACATGGTCAATAATATGATCACACGTGGAGAACATTTCTTTAATAAAAAAGACTATGAAAAATCGGTTGATATATGGAAATCTATTCTTTTTATTTTTCCCTTGAATAAGATCGCCCGGGAATATATTGTCAGATGCGCCAAATTTATCAGTCCCAAGCTGTTTACCTATTTTATTAATGAACATATTGAATTTGGAAAAAAATACCTTCAGGAGGGTTTAAAAAGTCATGCTTTGAAAGAATTCCAACTGGTGAAAAAACTCTTTCCCTCCTTTGAAGGGATAGACAAGCTGATCGAATCCGCTACAGAAAAAATAGCAAAAATATTGCCCGGTGATAAAAATCTGATCAAAAGATATTACAATGAAGGATTAAAATTATATAACCAGCAAAAGTACAATCTTGCGATCCAGCAATGGAAAAAAGTCCTGGAACTGGACGCCCATCATGAAAGAGCCATATTAAACATCAACAAGGTGAATCATATCCTTAATTATGACAATATAAAATCCAAACGGCAGGTGGCGAAAGCGAAACAGGAACAAATAGATGAATACTATTATAAAGGATTGAAACACTATAATAAAGGGAATTTGAGAGAAGCCGTCAGAATGTGGGAACAGGTATTGCGTATTGACCCTGATAATGTGAAGGCTAAAAATAATATTAGAACATGCAAAATAATATTAGACAGGTATTAAAATGAAAAATAAAGCTTTAATGATCATTTTTATATTATTTCTGTGGGCCAGCAATCTGATCAGTGAAGGATCAACGGTTGGTTCTAAACTCTTGAATTTAAAATCCTCAGCCCGCATCAATGCCCTGGGAAGTTATTTTACCTCCCTCTATGGTGACATCAATGCCATGGAAGAAAATCCATCTGGAACAACTTTTGCCAGGTCATTGAATTTTAACCTTTCTGTTACCCGATGGATCGGGGAGATAAATTTTTTGAACTTTAAAACCATTATCCCGGCCGGCTTTCGAAAACTGGATCCTTTAAATATCCTTTTTACCACAACCCTTCTTCTTTATCCGGAAGTCGAGCATTTTGATGAATCAGGAAGCAAAGTGGGTATCGTTGATCTTGTGGAAGGATATACAGGTCTGGGAGCGTCAACTATCTTTTTTGATTTTCTTCAAACCGGTATTATGTTCAAATATACCTATCGGAGTATTTATGAAAAATACTATTCCTCCCTCACCGCCGATATAGGTATTCAGTTCCCTTATGTATTTAAAACGTCCGTGATGTATATGGGAGTTGTTTTAAAAAATGTCGGGTATGACTTTGAAGGCAGCAAGTTACCCGCCAGTCTTCTGCTGGGAGTTAATTATTCCTTTTTTGATGAAAAATTATTGACTAAATTTGATTTTGGCACCGAAGGTTTGAATAATGCCAGTGACATATTCACCCGTATGATATACTCTCTGGGAATTGAATATGATATTTATTCCATTATGGCCCTGAGAATCGGTGTGAAATACAGGAACGAGAATTTTCATCCTACATTTGGCCTGGGCCTTCAGGACCAGCGTCTTAATAAATATAACCTTTATTTTGCGGTGGATTATGCTTATGCCCCTTTATTCGATATCGAGGAATATCACAATCATCAGGTTACGATTAAATTCGTATTGTTTACCGGGAAGGAGAAACGGGAAAAAGTACTATTGTTTGAAAAATACAGGCGGGTGGGAATGTTATATTATCTTAAAGGAGAATATAAACTGGCCATTGAAAACTGGGAAAAGGCTTTAAAATACGGCAGCTCGGAAGAACTGGAAGGGTTAGTCGAAAGGACAGAACAGATACTTGAACGCCGGAAGGAAACAAAATAATGAAAGGATGTTTCACGCTTATAAAGGCCTTCTTGACTTTTTAATTAAAATGATTAATATTTTATCGATATTCCTTACGGGGAGTTTTGTTTATGAATAAAGAAAACGAACCAAAAGATAAACCTCAAAGTAAAAAAAACGCGAACGAGGAAAAGATTAAATTTGGCATAAAATTCAAGTTGAGTATCTTTGTTATTCTGTTGATCATCCTGGTGGTTACTATTATCTCTTCCATCTTAACGACCTCCATTTCCAATCGTCAGGAAAAGCAAATGGCCGAAGAACTGTCAAGAAATATGCATCTTTCCATTGATTACCTTTCCACAACAGCCAGGGAAGCCATTATCTCGCTTGATGACCTTTTATTGTTAAATATTGTCCAAAAGGTCGCGAAATTCCCGGATGTTGGCTATGTGATCATCACCGATCCCAGAAACCATATTCTTTCTCATTCTTCCGATATTGAAAAAACAGGTGTAAAATTAGAAGATCCGACCAGCGAGAACGCTTTAAAATCCAAAAAGACCCTTATTCAACCGAAATTTGACCCTCATAACATTTCCCCCAGGTATGATATCTCAATGCCGATTAACTTTAGAGGGAAAAAAGTGGGAATAGCGAGAATCGGTTATACGAGTGACAGAATCTTTAAAGATATTAAAAATGTGAAGGGGAATATATTACTCACATCATTATTTGTTATCATAGGGACGATTGCGCTTGGGATAGTAGGTTCTATAGCCCTTGCCAGTTACACGACAAAACCGGTTAAAACACTGGTAGAAGGTATTAGAGTATTTGGACAGGGAAATCTGGACCATACGATATCTATCTCAAACAAAGATGAATTTGGTTATCTCTCAAAAGAATTCAACAAAATGGCGGTCTATTTGAAAAAATATCAGAACCTTCTGGTCGAAAGAGAAGTTGAAAAGAATCTTTTAGATATTGCTAAAGGTATACAAAAATCTCTAGTTCCTCAACAGGATCTGAAAATGCCCGGGGTGACCGTAGCCGGTTATTCAAAAACCGTCTTTGGAGTCGGGGGAGACTATTATGACTTTTTCAAGATCGGTAAGGACAAAGTAGGAGTTATTATCTGTGACGTTTTTGGCAAAGGTATCCCGGCGGCGCTGGTTATGGTAACTATTCGTACTCTTCTTCATACGTACAAAGAGGGGATCCTGGATTCAACAGCGGATATTGCCAACGCTATCAACAAGCGCATTACAATGGATTTTCATGGAGAGCAATATGCCACGTTCTTTTTCCTGATCCTCAATTATAAAACCGGGAGAATGATCTGTACGAACGGTGGCCATGCTCCTCTTTTAATATACCGGCGAAAGGATAACAAATTCCTGTGCAATGAATTTGGTGAGATCCCTATCGGCATGGCTGAAGAGAACCAGTATACTAACCATAATATCGCTCTGGAAAAAGGTGACTTTATTATTCTTAATACAGACGGTATCACGGAAGCGGAAAATACGACCAATGAACAGCTGACAGAAGAACGGCTTCGAAAAATTCTGTATAAATACAAAGATCTGGATGCGACCAAGATAGTAAAAAGTGTTATTTCTGATGTTGGGAAATTTACCGCTGGAGCCTCTCAGCATGACGATATGACATTAATTATAGTTGAATATAAATAATTTTATTTGTTCATAGTTCAGTAGCCGAGCCTTTAGGCTCGGTTGACTTAATAAAAACGATGAACTAAATTAGGAGGTAGACATGGAATTACGTGGCTTAAATATCGATGTATCGGACAAAGGGAAAGCCAAAATATTTCGGTTGAGCGGCGAGATAAGGACAGATATCTATTCCGATTTTCTCGAATTCTTTCGAACCAAAGCGGAAGCATCTAATATTATCCTTGATTTTCAAAATGTGAAATACATGTCCTCGGCCGGAGTGGGCGCTTTATTCAACATTAACAAAGTAGCTAATGAGAACAATAAAAAGTTGGTTATTTTTGGTTTAAATCCTTCTGTTAAGAAGATTATCGAACTCACCAAGCTGTCCAATGCCTTTGTAATCACAGACACGGAAGAAGAAGCCTTGAAAAAACTATAAATGGGAGGATATCATAATGCCTGTCCCCGCGCTCGATATATCTATTAAAAAAACTCAAAAATATAATCTTGTAACGTTGAAAGGCAGATTGGATGCCAGTGTATTTCAAAATTTTGTTATCACATGCCTCCCTCTGGTAGAAAATAATCATCTGGTCATTGATTTCACGGATGTCGATTATGTATCTTCAACCGGAATAGGAGCTCTTTTCAAACTTTTAAAATTAGCTCATAATAACAAGAAAAAGCTCGTTTTTTTCGGAGTTCAGCCAACTGTTAAAAAAGTTATTACTCTCACCAAGTTAGAAAATATGTTCAATATCGTCGAAACACTTGATGAATCCTTAAAACTACTTTAAAGGAGAAATAATAATAATTGGCCGAACAAAAATTAATCCATATTGACCTTGTCCCCAGCTTTAATTTTCTTCATCCTTTGCAGCTGATCAGTGAAGCGGTTATGAAGGAAGCGGGCGCTGGAAAAATGGATGAAGACAGCCAGACTTATAATTTCGTTCTGGCTGTAGACGAAATTGTTACCAATATTTTAAAACATGGATTTGATCTGACAAAAAAACCTTTCCCGATAACGATTAAATTTATCATTAATAACAAGAAAGTCACCGCTGAGATCTATGATGAAGGTGAAAAATATGAGCCGCCCAGCAACTACAATCAGGATATTGTCATGGAACAATTCTGTGGCATGGGCCTGCATTTTGTGAAGACTCTCATGGATGAATATCAGTATCTTTATGACAACAAACAAAAAAAGAATATTGTCATTATCTCCATTCATTTAAAAAAAATTTTGCCCGCCGTTAAACCCCGCCAATAAGCACATTGTTTATTTTAATGTGAGGTGACCCCGTAGAGACCGGTAAGGGTGACTGCCCCGATTTTCCGCATCCACCCAATCCGCCAAAAAGTTGCAGGTCATTTCCGATCATGTCTATATTTTGCAATGTCTGGAAGACATTTCCCGATAAAACCACATTTTTTAACATCTCTTTGATTTTCCCCTTCTCTATCCTGAAGGCTCTGCCTGCGGAAAATGTGAACATTTCCAGATTGGTCTGACCTCCGTGAAAATCAACAGCATAAATTCCATTATCCACAGAATCGACCATCTCCTGAAAAGAATATGACCCTTTATCAATATAGGTATTGGTCATCCGGACAATAGGGATATGGAAAGGATCGATGGATCTCGCGTTGCCGGTAAGTTCTTCCTTCATCTTCCAGGCCGTTTCACGGGAGTGCAGACGGCTGTTCAGGATCCCATCTTTAATAAGATAAGTTTTCTGAGGTAAAACACCTTCGTTGTCTATAAAGATCGATCCGGCTTCGGAAGGAATATTTCCTTCATCGATGATATGTAAACCTTCCCTGCCGAATGTTTTTCCGATCTTCATGATCTTTCTCAATTTTTCATTTTCAAATATATGATCTGCTTCTGAGAGATGACCGAATGCCTCATGAACGAAGACGCCGGCCAGTTTGGGATCAAGGATAACCGTATAGCGTCCTCCCTGAATGGCGCGGGCCTTGAGCATATCAGTGGCTGTTTTTCCCACCTTCCGGACTTTTTCTTCCAACCCTTTAAGGGCTTCATACCCCTGATATCCTCCAAATGATTCTGTGGCGATCTGAATATTATTCCCTTCCTTGGCCACAGCCTGTATCAATATTCCGGAAAAGATCTTGTCCTGCTTGACCAGTGAGCCTTCTGTATTTCCATAATAAATGGTCTCTTTTCTATCCGCATAATAGATCTTTCTATTCTGCAACTTTTTATATACTTTTAAAAGCGAGTCATAATTCCCGGCCAGTTTATACTTCTCCTCAAGGGAGACATGATCCGGATCGATATGAAAATCAGTTCTGAAATCTTGTATTACAGGCCTGGACGTTAATATCTGCCTTTTTTGTCTGGCGAATCGGGATATATCATCAGCCTGTTTTTCTGCCTGCCGCAGACAGGATTCCAAATTCTGCATATCATTAAAGGCCACGAAACCCCATTGCCCGTTTTTCAGAACATAGATATTGCCCATCAGGACCTGTCTTGATTCCAGCTGCTCTATTGAAGAATTGGACAGCGAAAAAAAAGTTATGATTCTTTTCTCAATCTGAACCTGAGCGTAAAAGGATCTATTTTTCTGTAGAACTTTTTTTATCGTTTCTTTCATTATTTTCAAATGTTTCCGGTGTGATCATCAAGGATGTGTTTTTGTTGATCTTTTGCAGCAAAAGGTATTTTAAGATCAATGGGTTTTCTTTTATGTACTGGCCCATAAATTGAAATTCCGCCAGATTATCCGCCAGATCTTTTATTTTTTTCAAATCCAGCATATAAGGGATATGCTTGCGAATAACATCAACCTGATCTATATCCAGGCCTTTATCCCTGACTGTATTCTGCAAATTTTTCTTGAATTCCGTTTCAGCCAGGGCGAGCCCTGATGTAAAATCTGTTGACGATTTCAATATCGAGTCCACCTTTCCCTCGATATGATCTGTAATGATCTGACCCAGGGTATTTCTGATCTCTTCCGGTGAAGAAAAATTTTCACCCACTTTCAGAAAATCGTTGTCCAGGACCTTCCATCTGACCCTGACAACAAGATGCACCTGCTCGACCTCACGGTTGAATATAACAATCTCTTTTTTCACATCATACCGTGACCATTGTTGTTTCACAGGCAGGGTAATAACATGGGCATTAAAGGGGATCCCTTTCTGCCAGATAAAATGAACGCGATCGGAATACAGTCTGGTTTTGGATGTTTTAAATTTGACGATCGACCTGTATCCCTCCGGTACAAACAGCAGACAGGAATAGAAATAGTAAAGGAAAAAAAGCATTATTAAAAGTAATAATATTCTTTTAAATAATCTTTTCATCATTTTATTCGGTTATGGTAGAAATGGCATGTTTGTATATAAGAAGATTTTTTTCGTCTTTTTCGATCAGAATGGTAAAGCTGTCATAAGACTTGATCCGACCTTTTATGGGCAAGCCGCTGACAAGATAAAATGTCAATTCCTTTTTTTTCGATTTAGCCGTATTGAGGAATTCATCCTGATTGTTAACTTTCTTTGGGCCTTCCATTGTCTATTCATCCTCCCTTTAATAAAAATTGATACGTTTTAACCAGCGGGAAACCCGGTTCGGGATCTCACTGAACTGTTCTTCCCTGAACCATTCTATCTGTCTTTCTTTCTTAAACCAGGTCATCTGCCTTTTCGCGTAACGCCTGGTCTTTTTTTTTACGTTCTCAATAGCCTGGGCAAGCGTTATCTTTTTTTCCAGATAATCAATGATGTCAGAATACCCTATCCCGTGTTTTCTAATATTCTCCGGCCGGTATCCCATTTTCAGCAAATGCTCTGTTTCCTGCACAAATCCTTTTTTAAACATGGATTCTGTTCTCTGATCGATCATTTCATACAATTTCTTTCTTTCCAGTGTAAGCCCTATCCAAAGCGCATGATAACGGGACCGTGATCTGTGTCTTTTAATAAATTGTGAAAACGGCTTTCCGGTCTGATAAAAGACCTCCAGAGCTCTTATTATCCTTACCGGGTCATGGCAGGATATAAGATCAGCATAAACAGGATCAACTTTTTTTAATTTTTGATAAAGAGAGGGCAGCCCTTTTTTTTCCAAAAGGCTTTTCAATCTTTTTCTGATCCTTGCATCCCTGCCGGGTGCCCGGGAAAGGCCAAACATCAGGGCTCTGATATAAAGCCCGGTTCCACCCACCACAAAAGGTATTTTTTTTCTATTGTATATATCCTTTATTATTTTATCAGCTCTGAGCCGGAATTCATGGGCTGAAAAATCCCTGTCCGGTGTCATGATATCGATCATATGGTGTTTGACAATTTTCAGGATTTTTTTATCCGGTTTGGCTGTTCCAATATCCATATCTTTATATATCTGCATTGAATCAGCGGAGATGATCTCTCCTTTATGCCTGGCTAAATTAACAGCTGTTAGAGTTTTTCCTGAGGCAGTGGGGCCACAGATAATAATTAAAGGCTTTTTATTCACCTCTGTGGTATTTGATCTTTCCCTCAAGAATATCATTAATAATGATAGCGACCTTTTTATCCCGATCGCGTTCTGAATATTCTAAAAGCAGTTCAGGGGTCTCGATGATCTTCTCAGCATACTTCATCATAGCCACAGAAATTTCATATTTATTCGTATCGGATTGAAGTATCTTTGTATGCGGAAATTTCATTCTTATATCCTCCAAATGTACGGTGTGGTATAATTTATATGTTATTTTTTATAATTTCAACTATTTTATTAATAGTATCAGGTATACGCCTGTTCACGACCGTGTGATCAAAATATTTTTGATATTTCATCTCCTCTCTGGCATTGGACAATCTCAATGCCATTTCCTTTTCAGTCTCTGTTTTCCTCTTTCTCAGACGCCTTTCCAGTTCTTTCCATGAAGGGGGAGCCAGGAAGATGGTTAACCCGTCCGGAAACATTTTTTTTAAATTCTGTGAGCCTTTCACATCCACATCAAGCAAACAGCTGTACCCGCTTTGAGTAATTTTTCGGATATACTCTTTTGAAGTCCCATAGTAGTAATTATGGACCTTTTCCCATTCCACAAAGTACTCGCTCTTTATTTTCTCTTTAAAATCATCCTCTGTTATAAAAAAATAGTCTCTGCCATCCACTTCACCCTTCCGTTTGGGACGCGTTGTGGTTGATATGGAATATTTTAAATTTTTCATCCGCTTTAAAAGAGCCCGGCATATTGTTGTTTTTCCCGTGCCGGAAGGAGCCGATATGACTATAATTTTCCCTTTCATATTCTTGGATTACATATTTTATATTTTATGATAAATTATTCTATGTAAAATCTATTCGTAGTTTTTGGTTTTACGATTATCGTTTAATAATATAAATAAACGTTAAACGATAAACTATCCTATACTTCACCTTATATTTTTAACTAATCTGTAATCCGGAATAATGAAATTAAACAATATTGCGGACCTGCTCCTTCAATTTCTCAATGCAATCCTTGACCGTGATCACATTCCTGGTCACATCAATGTCGCATACCTTGGAACCCACGGTATTGATCTCTCTGAGCATCTCCTGAAGAAGGAATTCCATCTGCCGGCCGCAGGGGTTGTCGGATTTGAGATAATCATCCATCTGAATAATATGACTTTTAATCCGCTCTATTTCTTCATTGATATCCATCTTGTCAGCTAAAAGCGCCACTTCCATCAAAATGCGGTTCTCGTCGTATTTCCTTGAATCGATCAGGTCATTCACTTTCCTGCGCATTCTTTCCTCATATTTTTTGAGAATGCCGGGAAGTTTATTCTTTATCTTTTTCAGATCGTTCAGTGTCTTTTTCAGAATAAAAATAAAATTCTTATAAAGGATCTTCCCCTCCCTTTCCCTCATCCTGTTCAGATTCTGTATCGCTTTGATGATCCCTTTTTCAATATTTTTATTATATTCAATATATTGTGTCTGATTCGATATTTTCAAGATCCCGTTTATCTTTAAAATATCATTAAAGCTGACATTCGACTCTAAATTAAATTTAGTTTTTATCTGTTCCATAATACTTAGATATTCTTTTAACAACGGCATGTTCACTTCTATTTTTGACCGTTTGAGATTTTTCAGATTCTCTGTCCACATCGCCACTTCCACTTTACCCCGGTTCAGGTATTGATTGATAAGGGACATGATCTTTTCCTCAAAGTGCATCAACTCCTGGGGCAGATTGATCTTGATATCCAGGAATCTCGAATTAACGCTCTTTATATTGATGAAAAACTCTATATCATTACCTGCAAATTCATTATAACCAAATCCGGTCATGCTTTTTATCATTTTAATTGTACCTCATTTTTTTGTTTTAAAAACGATCAGTCCGGCCGCGCTGACCAGAGCCAGAAGGGAGCCAAACAGAAAAGCCGGAGCGCCAAAAGCACTCAATAAAAAACCCATAATGATGCTGGAAGGGAATTCAATGACCCCTGTCACTGTATGAAAGATGCCGTAGGAAGTGGCTCGAAAACTGGATGGCACAAGGTCAGCCACATAAGCCCTGAAATTGGTTTCGATAATCGCCTTATGGATACCGTAGACCATGAATAATATCCAGATATGAATGCTCAACCGGGCAAAAGCAAATCCGGCATAGACCAGGGTATAGATGACCAGGCCCAGGATGATGGTCTTTTTCCTTCCTATCTTATCGGACAGGATCCCGACCGGGGTAGCCGCGATAGTGTAAACAACGTTAAAGGCCAGCCAGATAAGGGGAATGAATTTTACCAGGTCTAAAAGGCTCACAGAGTCCCGGGGGATCATGATCTTTTTCGCCTGCAGGATGAGAAACGCGTCTGAAGAATTGCCCAGGGTGAATATGGCGGCCAGGATGATGAACATTTTAAATTCCGGGTTGATCTTTTTAAAGTTTATCTTGAACAGTTCTTTCTTATATTTGCCTATTTTCTCTTTGACAAAAAAGAAAATAATGATCATGGCAAAAATACCGGGGATCAGAGAAACAAGGAAAATAGCCCTGAATTTCTCTCCCAGATCCTTATAAGGCAGCCAGGCCAGAAGTAGAAAAGCCGCCAGTGGCCCGAAAACCGCGCCCAGGGTATCCATGGCCCGGTGGAACCCGAAAGCCAGGCCTCTTTTTTTCTCATCGATGGAATCCGCGATCAGAGCGTCCCGTGGAGCGGTGCGGATCCCTTTTCCCAGCCGGTCAGCGAACCTGACAAAGAGGACATGAAAAGCGTTCCCGGCAAAAGAGAATAGAGGCTTGACCAGTCCGGAAAGCGCATAACCGGTAAAGATAAGGGCTTTGCGTTTCTTGACCTTGTCCGATATATACCCGGAAAAGACACGGAAAAAAGAGGCCGTGGAATCAGCGATCCCTTCAATAAGCCCGATAAAAGCAAAGGAAGCGCCCAGGGTGGAAGACAGAAACAGGGGTAGAAGCGGATAGATCATCTCCGAAGAGAGGTCAGTAAAAAAACTGACCATTCCCAGCATAAAAACATTCTTTGGCAACCACGCTATTTTTGTATTTTTCTTATTCAAAAAGTGATCTCTGATGGAATACTCTGCCGAAAGGGGGATTCGAACCCCCACAGGATTGCTCCCACTGCGCCCTGAACGCAGCGCGTCTGCCAGTTCCGCCATTTCGGCTCGAGGTTTAATGTATAAATTTATATTTCAAAGTCAACTGTTTCATATATAATCATTGATGACTTATGAACAGATTACTCATGACCCTGGCGAGAACAACAGCCATGATAAGGGCAAGCATAAAAAAATATATTTTTATTTTTTATTTCAAGGGACAGAAGTAGCCCTGGGCAAAGTCACGATAACCGTGGTGCCTTTGCCTTCTTTGCTCTTAACCGTAATCGTTCCTTTATGACTCTGTATGATCGTATGCGTCACAGACAGGCCAAGGCCCGTTCCCCTTAGTCCCTGTTCATCTTTTACCACAGATCCCTTGGTTGTAAAAAAAGGATCAAATATCTTGCTCTGATATTTTTCTTCTATTCCCACACCCGTATCTTTTACAGAGATCTGCACCTTATCATTAATATCCTGAACAGTAATAAGAATACGGCCTTTTCCTTTAAGGATAACAGCCTGTATGGCATTTAATAAAAGATTAAAGACAACCTGCTGTATCTGCTCACGGTCAAACAGGATCGGGGAAGGATGAATATATTCTTTTTTTACTTTTATACCTTCAACCTCGATCACTTCTTTCTGCAGATCTATAACCTGGTCAATGACTTTTGTAATATCACCTGTTTCCATCCGGGGTTCTTTCTGTCTGGCAAAAACAGCCAGGTTTTTAACGATCCGGCCCGCATACGTTGTGGTCTCATCGATCACTTTCAATGATTTCTTTATTTCACTCTGTGAGTTTTCATCAAACGAAAGCTGGGCATGGCCCCTGATAATGGACAGTAAATTATTAAATTCATGGGCCACACCGGATGCCAGTTGTCCCACAGCCGCGTATTTTTCAGACTGGACCAGCTGCTCCTGTAAATTCTTCTGTTTGGAAATATCTTCGACAACTGCCAGAACACCTGCAATTTTTTTCTTTCCAAAGACCGGCGTAAGGTGGTAACGCAAATATGACCTTTTCCCCCATTTGCTGATATATTCATGTTCTGCGATGCCTTTTTTCTTTCTTTTAATACAGTTCTTTAAATCCGTTGAGACTCCCGCTTTCACCAGCAGGGGAAAGGTAAAAAGATTTATCTTTTTTGTCTCTTCTTCAGACGGGGAACCCAGTATTTCAAGCAGAGCCGAATTAACATCAAGGATATTCCCTTTTGTATCAATAAGAATAATACCTAATGGCGCGTTCTGCAATAAAAAATGATATTTTTCGAGGGAATTTTTTTCTATTATATTTTTGATATTTGATTTACTTGTTGAAAGCTTTTCTTTTAATTCTTTGACCTGCCGTTCCAGTTCCCTGATCTTTTTTGATTCACCTTTGTTCTTTGTTTTTTTCTTCTCAGCCATGATCATTTACTCTTGTTTTTCATCATCAAGGCCTTTTATACTCTTCTTCCATCGTATAGATTTCAGAATGTTCTTCAATGATTTTATTCTTTCCTTCAGAACATACTCGACTTCGATAATGATCCCCAGATTATGATCAGAGCAGATTATAAAATATAACCGTTTATATTTCCAGGCCGCCACCCTTCCGAGGGACAGCTCAACGGGATACCTCAGCACCATGACAGGTATTGTTTCTGATCCCATCTTCTCAATTTCCATCTTTCCCATCTCGAGACGC
>JAFGFC010000198.1 GCA_016931325.1 Spirochaetota bacterium
TCCGACCTACCTCCTGTAGGTCGTATTATTTGACTTTTCTGTCTGATTATATATTTTTAATGATTATGAAAATCGTTGTGGCTACGAAAAATCCAGGTAAGGTTAGAGAAATAAAAGAAATACTGGCTCATAAAAGGATACAGGTCTGTTCTCTTCTGGATTTCCCGAATTTTCCGGAGATAAAAGAGACGGGTAAAAGTTTTTATGAGAATGCCTTGACCAAAGCCAGACAGGTCAATCAGAAGACCTCTTTACCGGCTCTGGCAGATGATTCCGGCCTGGAGGTTGACGCTTTGAATAACCGACCCGGGATCCTTTCTGCCCGGTATGCCGGAACGAAGGCAACGGATCAGGAAAGGATTAATAAACTTTTATCTGAAATGAAGGGTATCCCTGATTCCAAACGAAAGGGTCGATTTGTATGTTGCATGGTCTTTTGTGATCATAATAGGATCTTTCATGTGACAGGGTTCTGCGACGGGACTATTTCCCGGAAACCCTCCGGTAGAAACGGTTTTGGTTATGATCCGGTGTTCTTTCTGCCGGAGTTGGGGAAGACCATGGCTCAACTCGATCTGGATGAAAAAAACAAAATAAGCCACAGATCAAATGCCCTGAAGAAAATTAAAGAGATGATTTTCAGAGAATATAAAATTATATGAAACAGGATTCACTCAACAGTGAGATTCTTATTATCGGGACCGGGATAGCCGGATTAACATCGGCTATATATGCCGCGCAGTCCGGGTTTCAGGTCAATCTTATCACAAAAGCCAAACACATCGAGGATAACAGTACCTGGCTGGCACAGGGTGGCATTGTCTATCAGGAGAAAGAGAAAGATATCGATTCCCTGATCCGGGACATCCTGACAGCCGGGGATGGGCTTTCTCTGAAAGAATCGGTTCAGGTTCTGGCCAAAGAAGGAACAAAATATATCAATGATCTTTTGATCGGCAAAGCCGGTATCGAATTTACCCGGTGTGAAGATGGGTCACTGGATTTTACAGCCGAAGCGGCTCACTCGGATAGAAGGATCATACACAGTACGGATGCGACAGGAAAGGCCATTGAAAAAGGCCTTTTGAAATTGGTAAAAAAATATAAAAATGTAAAGATCTTCAGGCAACATATCGCTTTGGATTTTATAACACCGCATCACATAAAAGATCAACTGGCTGTTTATAAGGACCCTGAAGTGTACGGGTGCTTTGTTCTGGATCTGACCAAGACCAGAGTTAAGAAATTTTATTCCAAAGTTACCATCCTGGCTACCGGCGGTCTGGGTCAGGTCTATAAATATACCACCAATCATCCCTTATCAACAGGGGATGGCTTTGCCATGGCTAAAAGAGCCAAAGCTTCGATCATTAATATGGAATACACACAATTTCATCCTACAGCCCTTTACAGTCAATCCAGGCCTCTGTTCTTAATTACAGAAGCCCTGAGAGGGGAAGGAGCTGTACTCAAGACCATTGATGGAAAGGAGTTTATGAAAAAATACCATTCTCTTGCCTCACTGGCACCCCGAGATGTTGTGGCTAAATCCATTCACAAGGAAATGCTTAAAAATAATCAACCCTATGTACTTTTGGATATAGGCTCCTATATGGAAGGGGATAAAATAAAGAAACGATTTCCCACGATCTATCAGACCTGTCGCGATAGAGGGATCGATATCACTTCCAGGCCAATTCCCGTGGTGCCTGCCTTTCATTTTATTTGTGGAGGCATTAAAGTAGACCTGTGGGGAAGAACCAGCCTTAAAAGGCTGTTTGCTGTTGGTGAAGTTTCCTGCACGGGCGCTCACGGAGCCAATCGGTTAGCCAGCACCTCCCTTTTGGAATCTCTGATATGGGGAGCCAAGAGCATAGAGTTTATCAATAAAAATAAACATTTTTTTAAATTCAAAATAAAAGAAGCCATAGATTGGACAACATTGAAAAAGGAAGAATCTGACCCGGCTGTTTTAAATAAAGCCTGGCATGCGTTAAAGGATATCATGTGGAATTATGTCGGGCTGGTCAGGAATACCAGAAGGCTACAAATGGCCCTGGAAGAGCTGCAGGATCTTTCGGAGATGATAGAGAAAATTTATATCAGTTCCAGACCTGATCAGAATATCATAGAATTAAGAAATGGCATACAATCCGCTTTGCTTGTGGCACAAGCGGCCTGGGAGAATAAAAAATCCCGCGGTACCCATTACCGGGTGGATTGAATCAGGGGACCTGCACCTGTGTGATATGTTTATTGATCTCCACTATCTGCGGATTATTATTTAAATATTTAATTACATTCCTTACCTTGATGGGTTTTCCAGTAAAAAGTTCTTTAAAAATTATTTTCATTAATTGATAATCCGGTTCTTCATCGATGGTTAATCTATATTCCGGATGCCGGTAAAAGGGATAGGGCCGAAGTCTCATGATCCGGAATTGCCCCTTGTGTTCACGGATATAGGGGGTAACATGCTCAAATTGATACGATTTTTCCGCCTTTTGATAACATTTCAAAAGGGCCTGGTGGGAAATGATCTCAAATCCACAACCCAGAGGCAGATCGTCATAGACGGTATAATCATTTTTATTTTTTTTATGTTTTTTAAGGGCTTTGTTTAAATGAAAGATATCCACCAGAGGATTATCCGCTGTTAATCTTATTATAATATTAGCCTGCATCTTAACGTTAGCGTCATAGAAACGTTTTAGAACATTATCGGGCTCTCCGCCAAAGATGATCACTTGAGGATATTTTTTTAAATGATCCCGTATGGTTTCCACTTCGTTCCGGGGCACAAGGACAGATGTATAATCTGCTGTTTTTCCTAAAAGTCTTACACGTTCAATAATATGCTGAAGGATCGATCTTCCACCAAGGTCTAAAAAGAGTTTACCTCGAAATCTTGTAGAACTGTACCGGGCCTGAATAAAAACGGCTGTTTTAGGATCCTTCTGGTTCATTATTAATTAATAACGGGATTTTTTAAAAAAGGACAATCTATCAAGTTCCCGAGCCTAAAGGCTCGGCTTAGAAGTTAAAGGTGTACCACTCATCACATTCTTTACAGGACGGCAGCTTTTTAAATTCAAACGAGTAATTATCGAGAAAAAATTCTTTCATTTTATTCCATATCTCTAACAACCCTGTTTTTTCCAGATTACCGATAATGTGATGACCATTTATGTCCTGTTTACAGACAGGGACATCACCATTGGAAAAGATCTCCATGTCCCTCTGAAGATGCCAGCAGGGGAATCTGTCCAGCGGTGTGAGGTCTGCCAGAGTTTTATCCTTCAATAATTTGATATAGGAATTGTGCTTTTGGATAATGATTGGCACGCCCTTTTGCTCCCAGTAATGATAAAAGGGTTCGAGCTCTGTTTTATTTTCTTCTATCTTGAGGATCTGTAAAAAGGTTCTCAACTGGTTGACCTGATCGAGATCGAGGAAATATTCAATATTCTGTTTAACGGTTTGGAAGTGGTTTTTTTTATCCTGGGCTACACGTATTTTTGCATATGTTTCAGGTGAAAAAGCATCCAGACCAAATATGACAGATAATTTTTCAGGGGGGCAGGAAGATAGTTTCCCGGCTATAGACTTGTCGAACAAAATGCCATTCGTTTCAATAATGAGATGAAAGATGTCTGATTTGAAAACCAGATCAACTATTTTTAAAAAGTCAGGATGCAACAGGGGTTCTCCCATAAGACCGAAACTGATAACAATATCTTTATAATTATCTGTCAGCTGATGAATGATTTTTTTCATCAGCTCCAGGTTCATATGCTCCGGTTTACGTTTCATTTTGCTGCGGGGGCAGAAGGGACAGCTTAAATTACAATGATTGGTGATCTCTATCTCGACGTACTTGGGGAATATATGGAGTGACTGGGGATATTTTTCCAGAGCCTGCCAGATCGATTTGGAATCAGCGGTCCACCCGGCTGTTTTACCAATATTTTTTAAAAGTTCAACATTCCTTTTCGATGAAGCCGTGAGAGAGAGCCGCTTGCCAGAGAAATCATTTTCTGAAATGGCCAGTTCTATAAAAAATTTATTAATATCGGCGTTCATACAATCAAAAACCTGTCTTGAAACAACATCCGGTTTTTTATATTCGCTGTCTTTAATCTTGTTTAAAAATTCTTTTGACATAACTTCGCCAACTAACCCTTGAGCAAAGTTGTCCCCAAAAGTATACTCGGCAAGACCCTCCTTATGTAGCCGGGCCAGGTGCTTTATCATGTCTATATCTATCAAGGGACTGTCTGCGTATAGTAAAATAATATGAGAGGCTTTCTTTTTATCGCTCAGCTGGGCCAGAGAGGTATAAAGGTCTTTGTTGTTCCTGATGGGGATTGTTGAAATGTATGATTCAATATTGTGGGATCTGGCCAGACCGATCATCTTGTCGGTCAATTCATTTTTTTCTTTGGGAATGTGCAATATCGTTTTACCATCGAGTGATAAAGCCTTGTCACAGGTTAATTGAAACGTGTGCTTGTTATCACAAAGCGGTAAGAAAGTATAAGGCAAGATGTTCTGAGCGGCTAGAAGCGTAGCGTCAATAATAACCAGATCTTTCATAGATTCAATTTCTCAATTTTTGTATAGAGCTCTTCATTGGTAAGCCTTTGCTTCCCGTTCTTTCTCTTCCATTTACCGTTAAAATAAATATATTTTTCATCATCATCGATGATTACTTCAATATACGAATCTGTTTTCTGATCTTCGATCCATGCTTTATATTGATCGTCGATCTTTTCGGCAATGAGCCTGTTCTTTATATTAAAACGGGCTTCATCCAGAGATAATTTTTTTCTTCCTTTTTTGTCTACCACTTTAATAATATGCCAGCCTAATCGGGAGTATAAAAGTTCACCTGCCACCTGGCCTTTTTTGATCTTGAAAAGGATCTCGTCGATCTCGGGGAGCCATTCTCCTTGGGCGATATATCCAATATCGCCTCCTGAGGCCGCTGACGAATCATCTTCAGAATACTGTTTGGCCAGTTTATCGAAATCCACTCCGGATAAGGCTTTTTTCAGAACGGATTTCGCTTTCTGCTTGAACTGTTCTCTTCTATCAAGTGAAGCATTGGGATTATCCAGGATGAGAATATGTTTTACTCTTATACGGGGAGGAGTATATATCTGACTCTGGTTCTTATTATAGAAATTTCTTATCTCTTCTTCTGTCGGGTCCTGCACACGGCTTCTTACTTCGATGCTGATGATCTTTTCATTCAGGATCTGATTGCGGTATTCTTCCCGAAGCTCATCCATGGTTTTCCCGACCTTTTTCAATTCTTCTTTAAGACCACTATCGGTTAAATGATTTTTTACTTTGATGTTCTCTAGCGCCTGATCGATCTCGTTTTCACTGATAAAGATCTCTCTTTTTTCAGCAGCCTGCTCGATCAGCTTTTGATTCACCAGTCTGTCAAAGATGTTGGACTTTAAGCCGCGGGGAGCAGATTTTCCCATTTGACTAAAGCCATCCCTGATCCGGTAATAATGATCTTTGAGGTTAAAGAGGGTGAAGATATCCTCATTCACAACGGCAAGGATCCTGTCATAGGATTCGGCCTTCAGAGAGGATAATAACAATAATGTAATGAAAATACACCTTTTTAATGTTTTCATAGTAGGCACAATTTAATATTTATACTGTTGAATGTCAAGTTGAAATATTGACTTGCCAGTAATGGCAAGGGGATTCATTTTAATAAAATGCCAAGTTAAAAATTGAACTTGTCCGTCAGGGCAAGAGGCTTCATTTTGACAACATCGAAAAATTTATAATAAAAATACTCGCTTAATATTTTATCAAAATGAAGTTAATTTGAGGATTATGCCCTTTGGTATAATCCTCAAATTAAAAAAAATGTAGACTTTTAATTCTATTTTATTATATATTAAACAGTCATGAATACATTTAATAAAATGACCTGCCTTATCCTGATCTTGTTATCTGTTTCTATCCTGCCACGATCTTTGCCATCGTATAACAGAATTGAGCATCCCTTCAAGATCGGTGAGTTTATGGAGTTTGAGATCAAACTGGGTAATATTTCTGTGGCTATTTTAAAAGTCTGGATAAAAGGTATTGAAAAGGTGAATGATGTTGATTGCTATCATATATATGCTGATATCCAGACCGTGAACTGGGTATCAAAGATCTATCATCTCCATGATAAGATAAATGCCTACATTGATAAAAATACACTCTATTCATTAAGGATACGTACTCTGATAAAAGAAGGCAGCTGGACCAATCAGATAGCGATCGATATCGACCGGGAGAAAAAAGAACTTCATTATGTGGATAAGCGAAAGGATAAGATCGTCAAATATGAGGGTGAGGTCCTGGGGCTGGTCTCTTTGATCTATTACGCCCGCACCATGGTGCCTGAGAAGGATGAAAAGATAAAATTTGTTGTTTCAAATGGCGACAATATTAATTATGTTGATACTGTGGTGAAATCAACAGATGATACACAGTATGCCCCTAAATTAAAAAAGAAATTTAAAACTTTTCTTTACGAGCAGATCGGGGGTAAGAATGTGGCTTTATGGATCAGTAAAGACCCGTACCGGATCCCTGTCAGGATGATCTCTGTAAGATTAAAGCTGGCCGGCTATGGCATCGCTAATATCGAAGCCTGGATCACTAAATTTAAACCTTGATTTTCCAGCATCCAAAATGCCTTCATGACTTTCTAAATTCTGACTTTATTCTCTTTAATTATCCGAATATAATTCTGCATATTCAATCTTTGAAAACGGTATCGCATTTCCGTTGAGGTCTTCATAGTAATTGTTCAATATTTTATCCTTTTTAAGCACAGCATTATGAAGATGTATCTTTCGTCCATCCTCAAGAAACACCGCGATCTTTATCCCGGAAAGATGCATATATTTTGACAGAACTTCACGGAAATTAGACAATTCTTTTTTCTGTTTCATATCCTTTTTCACCCCCTCTTGAACTTTGGTATTCTATTTATATTCTCGGGCTTTTAAAAAATTTTGCGCCTTTTTTTGTAAATTTACTGAACATAGATACAGTATAAATTATTTTTATTACTGTAAAAAATATTTTTAAAAAATTATATAAAACACTTGACGTGGGGTATAAAAAAGTATATTATTATAGAACTTTTTTACATATGCCCACGTAGCTCAGACGGTAGAGCACATCCATGGTAAGGATGGGGTCAGCAGTTCGATTCTGCTCGTGGGCTTAAAATTTTGAACAGGAAGGAAATGATATGCCTAGGGAAATTGTGTCTTTAGAATGTGAAAAATGTGGGAATAGAAATTATCATACAACCAAAAATAAAAAAACACAAACCACCAAGATCTCTTTGAAAAAGTATTGCAAGTTTTGTAGAAAGCATACTCAACACAAGGAGGTAAAATAGGTCCGTAGCTCAATTTGGCCAGAGCACCGGTCTCCAAAACCGGGGGCTGCAGGTTCAAGTCCTGCCGGGCCTGCATATTCAAAATGAATAAAATAAAGCAATTTTTAAAAGAAGCTTATGCGGAATTAAAAAAGGTAACGTGGCCCAGTCGTGATGAATTAAAGGAGTCGACCATGGTGGTTCTGGTTACCACTGTGATCATATCTTTATTTCTGGGATTGGTTGACAAACTGGTATCAGAGGTTGTAAAAATGGTGATAAAATGAAAGGATGGTACATTCTGCATACTCTGGCGACTCAGGAAAAACGTGTGGCCGATACGATCAAAAAAAAGATCGAAAAAGGGGAATTTAAAGATATCATATACAGTGTCAAAGTTCCCATTGAGCAGGTTATTGAAATGAAGGATGGTAAAAAGATCAAGAAAGAACAAAAATTCTTTCCCAGCTATGTGCTTGTTGAAATGGAGATGAATAATGAATCTGCTCAGATTATAAGAAAGATCCCGGGAGCGACCCATTTTTTAGGAGCCGGGCATAAAAAATTACCCAATCCCCTGAGTAAAAAAGAAGTGGATGAGATCCTTAAAAAAGAAGAGCAGGTCAGAGAAGTGGAAAAGCCATCCACACCCAAGATCAAATTCGTTATTGATGAATCGGTCAAGATCACGGATGGTCCTTTTAAAGGGTTCCAGGGTGTTGTAGAAGATATCAATACAGAAAAAGGCCGGGTTAAAGTGAGAGTGGAAATATTTGGAAGGCCTACACCTGTGGATCTGGACTTTTTACAGGTAGAAAGACTCGGGACATAAAGCGAGGTAAAGTTATGGCAAAACAAGTAGCCACCATTATCAAGTTGCAGATCCCTGCCGGGAAAGCTAATCCGGCTCCACCTGTTGGCCCTGCGCTGGGTCAGCATGGGGTTAATATTGGTGAATTTGTGAAAATTTTTAATGAAAAAACAGCGAAAATGGGTGATACCATAATACCTGTGGTGATCACGGTCTACAAAGATAGAAGCTTTACATTTATCACTAAAACACCTCCGGCTGCTGTTCTTATCAGGAAGGCGTTAGGTCTGGAAAAAGCTTCAGGACAGCCCAATAAAGAAAAAGTTGGCAAGCTGACTCAAAAGCAGTTGGAAGATATTGCCAAGCAGAAAATGGAAGACCTGAATGCTAACGATGTTGAAGCGGCTAAAAAAATTATTGCCGGAACAGCCCGGAGTATGGGTGTAGAAGTAGAATAAACATTAAGGATAATAAAATGTATAAACAGAGCAAAAGATACAAAGAGGCTACAGGCAAATTCGACAATCAGAAAAAATATTCCCTTGACGAATCCATATCTATTCTGAAAGAATTACCCAAGGCTAAATTCGATGAGACAGTTGAAGTATCAGTCAGATTAGGATTAAAAAAGAACCAGAGGATTCGCGGTATCGGGATTTTACCTCATACCTTTGGCAAACCCAAGACAATCCTGGTGTTCGCGAAAGGGGAGAAGGCAGAAGAGGCAAAAAAGGCCGGAGCCGATCATGTAGGCGATAATGATCTTATTCAAAAAGTACAAAAGGGCTGGAGTGATTTTCAGGTTGTCATTGCCACACCTGATATGATGAAAGATGTGAGCAAACTGGGCCCTGTCCTGGGTCGAAAGGGATTAATGCCCAACCCGAAAACCGGGACCGTAACAATGGATCTGAAGAACGCTATCCAGGAAGTTAAGAAGGGAAAAATAGAATTTCGATCGGATAAAGAAGGCATCGTGGGTATCGGAGTAGCCAAAGTCTCCATGGACAAGGAGAAGATAAAAGAAAATATAATAACCTTTTATCAGAGCCTTGTTAAAACTCGTCCAGCTGATGTCAAGGGTGAATTTTTGTTTACGTTTACAGTTTCAACAACCATGGGGCCGGGAGTAAAGATCGATCTGAATGATCTGCAAAACTAGAGGTGGCATAATGTTAAAAACGGAGAAAATAA
>JAFGFC010000034.1 GCA_016931325.1 Spirochaetota bacterium
CAAGAATATCAATATTTCTAAAAAAGTCTATCTATCATTAATTGACATCCAGGATATACTGTTTATAAGCCCTCAGATGCTCTCTATAGGTTGTAGAGAAATAATGTCTTTTATTCTTCATAGAAACAAAATAGAGATAATCGACTTTGGCAGGATACAATACAGCCAGGATGGATTTAATTCCCGGATTGGCAATAGGAGTAGGAGGTAATCCTTTATAGATATAGGTATTGTAAGGTGAATCTTTTTTTAAATCCCTGAACAAGAGCCGCTCTTTATGTCCACCCAGGGCATATTGGACCGTGGCGCAGGAAGCCAGGTTTAGATTTTTTTTCAACCGATTAATAAAGACAGAGGCAATGATCGGTCTTTCAAAGTCCATCTGAGCCTCCCATTCAACGAGTGAGGCCAGGGTGATAGCCTTTTCCAGAGTATAGCCTTTTTCTTTCATGCGGAAAAGAAAACGTTTGTCAACTCGATCAAAAAAGTTACTCAGGATAACAGATAATATTTCTGCCGGCTTTATATCATAAGGGACATAGTATGTATCAGGAAAAAGGAACCCTTCGGCCGAGGTGGCTTTGATATTGTATTTTTTCAGGATCTCTTTATCATGACATAATCTTAAAAAGGTATCGGATGACATGATCGTTTTTTCTTCCAAAAGGGAGGCGATCTGAAACATATTATATCCTTCCGGAATGGTGAAGACTCTGTTGGCGATCTGCCCCTGTGTAAACACCTGGATCATATCCATAATGCTTAGTCTATCGGATATTTTATAGACCCCTGTTTTTAATCTTTTTGATCCGCCGGATATTTTTGATATGAGAACAAGAAAGGACCGCGAGTGTATCATGTTTTCCTCAGCCAGCTTGTCCGCTAATTTATGAAAAGACCATCCGGGTTTCACATGAACGATTAATTCTTTTCCCAGGTTGACAGGCCGGTTTACCCATAAAAGAATAAATAAGGCAAGGATAAGGGGTAAAGCCAGGATCATTATTTTTTTTTGTTTTAATTCCATCCATTCTCTCCTATAAGGGGGACAAAAACGCAGGCAATTGAATTTTCTTCTTTAATTCCTTCTTTTGTTTTTTTTATGATCTTTAGGATCTGAATGCCTTTTGAACCTATCGGGATGACCATTAAACCGCCCGGAGCCATTTGCCTGATCAGGTTATCAGGGAGATGGGGGGCTGCCGCTGTAACGATAATCCTGTCAAAAGGAGCCTCTTCCCTCAGGCCAAGCGTGCCGTCTCCTACCCGGAAAAAAACATTGTTCATGCCCAGTCTTTCGATCCGTAGTCTGGCGATTTCCACCAGCTCTTCAATCCTGTCAATGGTGTAAACCGTATGGGCCAATTTCGCCAGAATAGCAGCCTGGTAACCTGAACCCGTACCTATTTCAAGGACTTTCTCTTTTCCTTTCAATTCAAGGGCCTGTGTCATGAGGGCCACGATATAGGGTTGTGAAATGGTCTGGTTCATACCGATGGGAAGAGGGTTGTCGGCATACGCTTGATCTCGTAATTTTTCAGGAACGAATTCTTCTCGCGGTAACTCGGACATGGCTTCGAGCACTCTCTTGTCCTTTATCCCACGGGAGAGTATCTGATATTTGATCATATCTTTCCTCTGGATCTCAAAAGACATGGCAGCTTTATTCTACCTTAATTTAATTATTTTGTCAAATGATTTAATCCAAGATGAGGGTGTGAAACTTCTCGAAAACAATGATCTTTAACGAGAGTGTATAATAAAAAGGCTATTATAAATAAAAAAGTCAAATGGCAGATTAAAAGATATACTTACAATACCCTCGCTTCGCGGGGCACGAGGTCTGTAATCTGCAATTTGAATTCTGTAATTTATCAGGGGTTGATTTCTAAGGATTCTGGCGTTTGTTTTAGAGGGGATTGAGGAACATTGATTTCATTATATTGCGAGTGAAGCATGTTCTCGGAAAACAGTGATGTCCGGTTACGGCCATGGTTCTTCGAATAGTACAAAGAATCATCAGCCATCCGGATAAGATTTTCTTTTGATATATCTTTCATTCCTTGCGGGTAGAACGTGGCTACACCAAGACTGATCGTGACATTCAATTCCTGTCCGTTGAATTGAAATTTATGCATCTGTGTCTTTTCTCTCAGTTTTTCTGCCAGAGTATAGGCATCTTCAGCGTCAGCCCCCGGTAAGATCACGGCCACTTCTTCTCCCCCATAACGGAAAGAGCTGTCCGTGACTCTGAACATTTTTTTAACAATAGAAGACAGCTCCACAAGAACAAAATCACCGGTTTGATGACCGTACTTGTCATTGAAATTTTTAAAATGATCCACATCAAGCATGATCAGGGAAAGGGGTTCGCCGTTTCTTTTGCTTCTTAATATTTCATCCTGTATTTTGTACTGGAAATGTCTGTGAACATACAAACCTGTCAATCCGTCAGTGATCGCCATCTCATAAAGACGGGCGTTATTTAACGCAATGGAGATCTGAGCCGATAAAAGCCTCAAAAATTCTTTATCCTGACCATTAAAAAGATCATTATCCTTTTTTTCTTCCACTTTCAAGGCCCCGATCAAATGGCCTTTCGCTACCAGCGGACATATCAGAATGTGGCTCCCTTCAGGGTCGATAAAGGTCAAAGGAGAATGATCTTCCATGGCGCGTCCTATTGTTCCCATGCCGATGATGATCTTTTCTGATTTGAGTTCGTCCTCTTTGATGATCGTGTTGTCTTGCCGGCCGATCTTACCTCTTAATTCTTTTGCCTTTTCATCGATAAGATAAATGCAGATCTTTCTAACGTTCATTTTACCCATGACAACACCCATGATAACATGCAACATGGAGCTGAAATCCAGAATAGAATTAATGGCCAAACCCACTTCACGGAACGTCGTCAGATTATCAAGTTCTTCCCCTTTCTTTTTGTTATCTTCATATAGCTCCTTATAATTCATGATCTGAGGGATTTCCGTATAACGTATATGGGCTTTTTCATTATCCTTTAAATTCAAGGCCATTCGTTTTCCTTTTCTCATATAGTATAAATATACGGTCAGGGCTATAAGAAAAAAAATAGAATTTCTGAAATAGACCAAACTGCCGGGATAATAGGAGGCGAGAAACCCTGTGACAATGTTTTTATCTTTCAATTTGGAATTGACCATTAGAATATCCAGATTTTGCCTGAGGCTATGCTTCTCAATTCTCTTATCTGTCTGCGCGTAGTCTTTGGCAGGCTGCAAAGAAGTTCCCGCAACATAAAAATACTTTTTCAGCCAAGAGCTCTTATTTCCGTAAAATATCAGCTTTTCATTTTCAAAGATACCCACATAGTGCAGGTCATTGTATTTTTTAAATAGAAAAGCACAAACACTTTTAGGCGAAGCGCCCCGTTTCATGCTCTGGCTGAGGGTCTGGCTTGACGCTTCACTATGACGGATAATATTCTTTAACGTCATGACTTCCCTGACATGAATTTCCAGAAAGGCTTCCAGGACCAGTAAAACAAACAGAAGAACTAATTTAACTTTTTTATTCATAGGCCTGTTTTCATTATCGGAAAGATGAATTATTCCAAAAGGGAGGCGATCAGGGATAATGTTATCCGCTTTTTTCTTCAGCATCAGACCGTCTGAGATAGAAGGGGACGATCTTTTCATGATCCCTGTTCAGTTTTTTCTTATGGCTTAAAAAGAATCGCATATATTTCGCTTCCGGATAATAGTAGTTTTCATCAGTAAAGGTGACCGATGGGAGATTGAATTTTTTCAAACCGATCTGACCGTCACCGACCAGAATGAGTTTTTTGTCCCTGAAGTTTTTTCGGATAATAGGGATTACATTTTCAGGATAAATGTCCGAAAAGGGGAGAAGCCTTTTGAGTCCCTTCCGCTGTTTTTGGAAGAAACCTGTGAATAATCGGCCTTTTTTTCCGTCGATCAGTGAAAGGATGATATTATCTTCGAAAGGGACCTTGCTGGCCAATAAAGAAAGGGAATCGATCCCCTCGATGTATAAGTTTTTGACCTGAGCCAGCGTTCGGGCTGCGGTAACCCCTATCCTGATCCCGGTAAAAGATCCTGGCCCCACATCAACACCGACCAGATCGATCTGGTCTATGGGAACAGCAAAGAGATCTAAAAGATATTTTATACCTTTATGAAGAGCCTGAAGGTGTTTCGTCTGGGTATTAAACGTCAAACTGCCCAAGAGATTATCATGATCGAATAAGGCCAGACTGCCACAGGAAGTGGCTGTATCGATAAATAATGACTTCATGCTGACCTCTTTTTATCAAATATTATTTCTCTTTTATTTGTATCCAGATATTTCATCCTGATGATATGACTCTTGGGAGGAAGAAGGGACTCACATTTATCAGCCCATTCAATGACGACGATGCCATCATTAAAAAAATATTCTTCGTAACCCAGGGCTTCAAGATCTGAGGATGAATCGATCCGATAAAGGTCAAAATGGAACAACTTGCCTTTTTTACCTTCATATTCGTTGATGAGAGTGAAGGTGGGAGAGGTGACCGTCAAAGGGTCAATACCCAATCCTGCTGCGATGCCTTTTGTGAAGACCGTTTTCCCTGCGCCCAGATCCCCCACGAGTCCTATAATATCTCCTTTTTTAAGCTTGCGAGCCAGCGCAAGTCCCAGATTAAAAGTTTTCCTGTGGCTTTTCGAGATCAATTTTTTCATTTAAAGTGAAGAAATCCTTTATTTTTGAATGTGATCTGTTTGTTACCCCGAAAGAATCGTAAACCCTTCTTTTTTGTGATTCGGCCTATCGTAACAAGGTTCTTATCCTTGATCTCATCAGGTGACGTGAATAATATCTTGTATTCTTCACCACCGTTCAAGGCCATACTTAAACCCCTGGCAGGGAACAAGGCCTTAACTTTTTTACTGAGAGGAACCCGGTTTATATCTATATCCGCTCCTTTCCCGCTCTGCTCCAGTATGTGAGAAAGATCACCCAGCAGACCATCGCTGATATCAATAGCGGCATGGATCCTGTATTTTTCAAGTTTTTTCCAATTTATAAAAGGTGAGGGCATAAGGTGGCTGTGGATCAGCTCAACGTCTTTAATATTCTTACGGATGCATATCATCCCTGCGGCGGATTCACCCAGATCTTTCTGTGTATAGATAAAATCATTCACCCGGGCGTTTTTTCGTAAAAAAAGTCTTTTTTTATCAGTTCGACCTAAAAGCATGATGTCAATAAAGAGGCAATGCCTGTTGGATGTGATATTTCCTCCAACAATATTAATGTGATACTTTTTGCAGAAATCACCTATACCCTGATAGAGATGATCCAGACAGGTCAGTTTGATATAAGGAGGGATAGAGAGAGAGACCAGTCCTGCCAGGCTTTCACCACCCATGGCTAAAATATCGCTCACATTTACAGCCATGGCTTTCCATCCCAGCATATAAAAAAGTTTTTTTTTACTTATTTTCCACTGTAAGGAAAAGTGAATGTTCTCAACGAGAGTATCAACCGTGAGCAGATGATATTCCTTTTGATTGAATTGGAGTACAGATGTGTCATCACCGATGCTACAGATGACCTCTTTTTTTGATTTTTTTAGATGGCGGGTGAGAAAATGTATTAGTTTGAACTCGTTCATTTCCTTAGTTTTTTATTGATCTGCTCTATGATCTTGAGGCTGAGTTCCAGAGTTAAAAGGTCCTGTTTGTTATCCACGATCGGCTCTTCTTTATGGTAAATACAATTGATAAAATGTAAAAGTTCGAGTTTGAGAGGATTATCCTTATGGACCTGAAGGTGTTCCACAAAGGATTCTTGAGAATATCTGATCTCTTCAGGTGTTAAAAGATAGGCGGTAGAAGCCTGACGATGGATTTCGATATCCTGAGTTGAATAATCCAGGAATACAAAGGAATCTTTCTGCATAACAGACAGGTTCCTCACTTTTTTCTGGGAGGCCCGGCTGGCCATAACAGTAGCAAAACATCCGCCGGCGAACCTGATCTGGGCTACGGAAATATCTTCGAATTTACTGTATACCGGCCGACCCACAGCGGAGATCTCTACCACCTCATCTTCAACAAGGTTGAGGAGAATATCAATGTCATGGATCATGAGGTCCAGGACAACACTGACATCAGAAGAACGAACCTGAAAAGGACCCAGCCTTTTCGTTTCAATATAAAAAGGATTAAAGATAATATTCTTTAATTGTTGAACAGCGCCATTGAAACGTTCCACATGTCCAACCTGAAAAATGACCTTTTTCTTTTTGGCAATGTTAACCAGATCTTTGGCTTCCTCCAGTGTTGTTGTCATGGGTTTTTCAAGCAGAACATGTTTGGTTCCCATCAACGTATCACGGGCGATCTCAAAATGAGTGACCGTGGGAGAAGCGATACAGAGCGCATCACATTTTTTAATGAGCTTTTTATAGTTATCAAAAGCAGGAACCCCATATCGGTTACCGAGATCTAAAAGTCTTTCTTCATTTGTATCATATATACCCGCAATGGCGACCTCGGGCAAATTAGAGAAGATATTGAGATGATACTGACCCATATGTCCCACACCAATGATGCCGATCTTTAATTTAGCCATATTGTTTCCCTGTTTCTGTTATATCATATATCTTTTGGCATTATTTGTCAAGAGCATTTTAATCAGGTTGGAAAAGTTTGTTGCGGCTGATCGCCTCAATGATCTCGATGGTCTTCATTCCATCTTCACCGGCAGAAGTGGGTTTTTTTATCTTTCCTTCCAGAAGATCAGATACCTCTTGATACTCCTCAATGAATTCATTCTTATTGGCGATTTTTGGAAATGCCTTTTTTTCCAGCTCATAAAAACCTGTATACCGATGACTTTTTTTCCTGGTAAAGATTTCCATATATTCATTACCCACACGTATCCTTCCTGAAGAGCCCTGAATATCCAGCTCGAAATTGAAATAATTCCGGTATCCTCCGGCTTCCATAAAAAGCAAAATCCCGTTCTTGAACTGTATCAATCCAAAAGATGTATCCCTGCGGGAAGGTGAAATATAGCCTTTTACCTCTTTAACAGGACCAAACAGAAAAAGCGAAATATCAATGAGATGCGTGCCGTCATGCAACAACGAGCTGGAATCTATTTTAAAACTTTTTTTTGATGAACCCGCAGTAAGAACATTGGCTATGACGGTATGGACCCGGCCTATCTTGCCGTCCATGATCATTTCTTTTGCTTTCCTGTAAAGGGGAGAGTATCGTCTTTCATGATTGATCAAAAGGAACGTCTTATGCCTTCGGCAGGCTTTGATCATATCAAAGCAATCAGGGGAATGAAAGGCCATGGGTTTTTCACAAACAATGAGCCTGGCGGTTGGGGCGGCTTCACAGCAGATGGATCTGTGGGAATCGGTCCAGGTGGAGATCACGACAATATCCAGATCTTCCGTTGCCAGCATTTTCCTGTGATCCGTATAAAGATGATGAATGTGATGAATCCTGGCAAAATGCGAGAGTCGTAACCTGTTGATATCACAGGCTGCGGTTATCCTTAATTTCTTATTCGTCAGTATCCCGCCAATGTGAGTGCATGGTTTTATCCTCAGAGGATCATTCTCTAAAAGAAAACCTATCCGTCCACATCCAATGATTCCCACTTTATACATTTTAATTAAATTACTAAATATATTTAGCGAGTCAACAGGAAAGCCGCCAGGGTAAATCAACCTTGACTAATCCTTTTTCATCCGATATTATTATTACATGATATTGCTTTTACTCATTATACTGAATATAGCCACAGTAGGATCACAATCCATCGATCTTGAACTGGCAAAACAGGCGGATGATCATTTCGAAAAGCATAATTATTATAATGCGTCCAAGATCTATGAAAAATTGAAAGGCAGTCCGGATATAAAAAAGCAGGACAGGCTTTTATACAGACTGGGGGTCTGTTATGATTCTCTGCAAAAGCAGGAGAAAGCGTTCGCTGTTTTGCAGGAGTTATTATCAGATTATCCTTCATCAGAATATATCGAGACCTCACTGCCACTCATGGTGAAATATCTTGGTGCCAGAAGAAAATATTCAGAAGCCATTGCCTTGCTGGAAAAGTATATCAATCAGTATCCCGGTGATCAACTTAAGCAAAAGCTTTTAGAGATGTATGAAGGGAATAAAGAGTACGACAAAGCTCTAAAGTATCTTGAAGATAATTTTTCTTTAAGCCGATATTATGTTGAAAAAAAGTATTTGTATCTCACCTACTTGAAAAAGAATGAAGAAGCCATTCGCTTCCTTAATGAAGCCTTCGATAAATTTAACGACCCCTATTATTATAAAATGATAGCAGACCTTTATGTTGACAATGGGGATTTTGATACCGCCGAGCGGTTTTATGACAAGGCCTATGACCAATCAAAAGATATTCAATATATTATCGATTCCGGAAGGATGTACGCCATACACAATAAGACAGAAAAAGCCAAACAGGTGTGGGGCAGGCTTTTTCAGATCATTGGGAAAAAACAATTTACTTACCAGCATGTGGCCGGTCTTTATAAAGAATATGGATTCTATAATGATCTGTTGGACCTTTATGAAAAAGCCAAAAAGGATAATTTTGATTTTACCCAGGATAAGATCGATGTTCTGCAGATGCTGGGAAAATATAAAGTGGCTGTGAATGAATACCTGAAGGTCATGAACAGAACTAATTTTTCAGTTATAAAAAAAAATATACTGGATATCGCCATGGTCGAAGGGCAGCATCAAGATGTTGAATCGGTCCTGATGGAAAACATATCTGATTCCCCGCGGCAAGCCGCCCCTTTACTAAAGATACTCTATTACCTGTACTATGAAAGAAGCCAAATGGATAAGGCTGAAAATATCCTTTTGTCTTATGTGGCCAGGCAGGACGTAGAAACAAATTTTATTGATGATGTGATCCAACAGTTTATAAACAGGAACCAATATAACAGGATATTTCGTGTCATAAAGAACATGGATAAAAAAATGATCCAGGGCAAGATCCAGTTTCAATACGCTACCGTACTGTATCATCTGGGCCAATATGACCGGGCTCTGGATGAACTGGATCGGCTTAACAGAAAAGATGTCAAAAAAGAAGACATTGATTTTTTAATGGCCAGGATCTACATGGGAAAGGGGGATTACCGTTCGTCAGTCACTCTTTTAAAAAATTACGGAAAGGATATTGTGAGATATCTGAATCTTATCGATTCTCTTTTATTCCTTGGCAAGCCGGAGGAATCATTAGATTATATTAATAAAGAAAAAGGGAACAAGAATTTTCCCCGTGATATTCTGCTTTTTAAAGAAGGGATATATTTTATCTTTTTAAACAGAACCGGCGAGGCAAAAGCATCATTCAACAAGTTATTGGAGATCTATCCTAATTCTGATTACGCCAATGAATCTGTTTTTTTACTGTACATCTGGGATAATGAATTTATAAAAAATAATGAAAAAAGAAAGGAAACGTTTTATAAATTCATTAAAAATTATTATAAGAAAGATTATCAAAAGGCCGGTGAGGATCTGAACGATCTGAATCTTAAAGGCACAACTCTGGCTGAGGTCGTGCAGTACTGGCAGAGCCGGTGCTTCTATCTGGCCGGTGAGGATGACAAAGCACTGGACATTTTAAAACTTCTTTCCAAAGAAGAGAGCATCGTATTACCTTATGTTCTGGAGCTGGCCGGAGATATTTATTATTTTAAGAAAGGGGATAAAAAACAGGCTTTACTGTTTTATAAAAAATTGATCGATCAATATCCCCAGCATCCTGAAATTCAGCAGATTCGCAACCGTATTCTTGACGCCCAACTTTAAAAAGTACATAGTACTTGGTACTATTAAAACATAACACCCGGATTTAAGATAAGGTTTGGATCGAGGGTTTTCTTTACGGCGGCCATTCCGTCTATTTCTTCCGGTGTAAAGAGATATTTCATAAAGGGTTTTTTTATTTTTCCCACGCCATGTTCGGCGGCAAAAGTCCCTCCCCATGAAACAGCTTGCCGGATAAATATTTCATGTAACTTTTTCGCTCTCTCAAACTGAGGCCGGTTATCAGGTATCATATTAAGATGAAGATGCGCTTCGCCAATATGGCCAAAAAGAGCAAATAGCATTGTTTCTTTTTGCATGGTCCTGTAATAAAAATCAATCATTTGGGAAAGCTTGTTAAAAGGAATAGCTATATCGGTTCCAATCTTATGGATCTGGGGAAACGCCCTTTTACGTTCTGAAATTAGCGCATTGATCTTTTCAGGCAGCTTGTGGCGAAAATCCCTTATTCTGTTCTTTTCCCTGTTGTTCTCGCCCATCCAGGTTGATGCCAGATCCGAATGGTGCGACTGGATAAGGCGGGATATCTCTTCCAGGCGGTTTGGATCTTGGATCTCAAAGTATAATGCGCTTTCGCCTTTCAGAGGCAGGTCCTCTGAAAGGATTTGTATCGAATGCTTGTCAAAAAATTCAATACTGTACAGGTTGTCCCAGGATATGATCTCTTTGAAAAAGTTCAAGGCATTTTCTTCTTTGGGGAAAAAACAGAGAAAATTAATTAGACCAGGCACGCGATCACTTAATTTCAATTTGACCTGAGTGATAATACCCAGCGTCCCTTCGCTTCCAATAAAGAGGTCTATCAGATCCATGTTGTTCTTTATATAATACCCGGCCGTATTTTTTACAGGAATAACTTTTATATCCGGCAGGGTGAAGTGATGATCGAGGATCTCGGCGCAGAAACCTTGCGCGAAGGTTGTTCCCCTGTTTATCTCCAGCTCTCTGCCGTCGGGAAGGACGATCTTGCAGGCGAGTATCCAGTCCCGTGTGCTCCCATAAAAAAAACTTCGACTGCCTGAAGCGTCTGTGGCGATGTTGCCTCCTATTCGTGATGTTGATTCCGTGACATCAACAGGATAGAACATTTCCGGGTTTTCTTTTTCTAAAAAAGATTCTATTTCCTGCAACGAGATGCCGCTTTCAACGGTTAATGTGTCTTTCTCCATGTCCTTGACCTTGTTAAGTCTTTCGAGTGTTAAAAGATCCGTATTCAAAGGGACACAGCCGCCGGTCGTGCCTGTGCGGCCATTGGAAACAGTGACAGGGATCTTGTTCAACTGATAATTACGGATAATGTCGTTGATCTCGGCAGGATCCTCGATAATCAAGATTTTGTCTGAAAAGCCGCTTAAATTAGATTCATCTTTTAAATAAGAAGAGTATTCGTTTTTAATTCTGTCAGATTCAGAGATGGTCTTCATGGAAAGTCTTTTATATATCCTTATACTATTTGTTAAATGAAAGAAAATATTAAGATACGAAAAAAAAGGAGGAATTTAAATTCCTCCCCGTTATTCAACTTATTAAAACAATTTTCTTATTTTTACTTATCTTCTCTTTTTTTTCTTTGAAGTTTTTTTCTTTGAAGTTTTTTTCTTCGCTGTTTTTTTCTTCGCTTTTTTCTTTACAGCCATTATTTACCTCCTCAATTATTTTTAGCGATTAATTTATCTTATTAAAAAAATAAAATAAATTAATCTCAATAAAAATGTAATCAATGAAAATGTTTTGTCAAGTAATATTTATTTTTTTTAATTAACATTAATTTTTAATAAAAATATGCAAAAGAATAAAAAAGAAAAAAAACAAAAATCAGCAACGAAAATCACGATGTCATAACGACATGGTTCAAAAGACAGATTTATATTGCCATTTCAAATAAATAGTATTATTTTTTTTTTGTGGACAAGGTCAAGCAGTTGAAGGACACAATAAAGAAACTGGAAGGCGTATTCAAAGTCACGATCAATAATGAACAAAAAAAAAGGGTCAAAAAGGAATTAATGAAATTAAAAGAAAAATTAAAAAGGATTCCTCTTGACGGGCACGTGTTGACCGAAGAAGATAATACAGAGGAAGTAAAGAAAAAAAAAGTCGTACCGGAAGAAAAAAAAGAAGAAGAAACCGATGATAAAGAATTTCCCCTTCTGTCCGGAATAAAGATAGAAAAAGTACATAAAAAATCAGACGATCACGAGATCAATATGGCTTTTTCCTATTTAAAGAACTTTGAGTCTGAATTATGGGGAGCTATGGGCGATTTTCATCTCAAGCTGGATTATAATCATTCCAAAGAAAGAGATAAATTCTACAATCATCTGGAGAATGTTGAACGTTTGTTGAAAGAATATATTAACATACTCAACGAACTGTATAACGCTTCTCAGGAAGATTATATGGAAAGGGTCAAGGTGATGAAAGTAAAGACCGGCAGGGCTTTTCTTGTGGCTCTGACGGAGTTCATGAAAGAATTGAGTCATTTCCTGCAGTTCCTCCTGGATGACTACAAGGATAACGGAAATATAATATTGAACCCTGATGAAGAGATCAAATTTTCTAAACTGGAAGGCAAGAATAAATCCCTGGAAGGGAAAAAGATAATCGATGCCTTACATCTTATTATACAATTTACTGATGAGTTTGTAAGAAAGATTAATATCCCTGAAGAGATATTGTCGCAATTTAAGAAATAAAGGTGGTTTATGGTATTAAAAGAATTAACAAAGTCCCTGATAGGCGAAAATTCCTTTTTTGAGGGTAAATTTTTTACCACCGGTGAACTTGTCATTGATGGAAAATTCGAAGGTGTGGCCGTGTCTGTCGAGCATTTGCATGTCGGGAAAAAAGGCAGGGTGCGATCCAATATAAAGGCCACCAATATTGTGATAGAAGGAATTGTTATCGGGAATCTGGTGGCCACAGGAAGGATCATCCTTTATCCCACAGCCAGGGTATTGGGAAATATCAGAACCCCGGAGATCATCATCCAGAAAGGGGTTATCATTGAAGGAAAATGTACGATCAGTCATGATCTTGAAAATCCTGCCGGAGAGCTGATAACCAAGTTATATGATGAAAGATAATACGAAAAAACCTTTAATAGGAGTCACCATAGGTGATGGAGCGGGTGTCGGTCCGGAAATCATCTGTAAAACATTTGTTCGCCAGACCTTTAGAAGGTTTTCTGATATCATTGTTATCGGGAATAAATCCGTTTTTGATAAAACGATCCGGCATTATAACTATCCGATTAATACGGAAGTGATAGACAAAGGGGAAGATGTATACCTTTTAAAAGAGAACACGCTGGGTATTATCGATGTTGATAAAAAAGCAAAAGTTCCGTTCGAGTTGGGTAAGCCCCAAAAGGAATTGGGCCAGATCGCGCTTTCCAGCATTGATAAAGCCGTTGAAATGGCCCAGGAAAAAAAACTTGATGCGATTGTCACATCCCCGGTCAATAAAGAGATCATTTCTCTAAGTTATAAAAAGTTTACCGGACATACAGAGTATATTGCAGACAAACTGAAAGTTCAGAATTTCAACATGATGATGGTCTCTAACAAGATCAAGATCGTGCTGGTGACGACTCATATGGCCCTGAAGGATGTGAGTAAGAATGTGACAAAAGAAAAGATAGTTAACACTATTATCAATACCAATAATATCCTGTTCCAGCTGGGGTATCGTCGCCCCAAGATCGCTGTTTTGGGATTGAACCCCCATGCTTCAGATGGAGGTCTTTTTGGCCAGGAAGAGGAAAAAATTATCATGCCGGCCATCAAAGAGGCTCAAAATAATGGAATTCATGTTAAGGGCCCTTTTCCCCCGGATTCTTTTTTTTATAAATATTTAAAATATCCTGTTTATGATTCTGTGCTGGCGTTATATCATGACCAGGGTCTTATTCCTTTCAAGATCTTTTCCTTTGGTGTCGGGATCAATGTGACGATCGGCCTGCCCATTATCAGGACATCCGTGGACCATGGTACCGCTTATGATATCGCGGGCAGCGGTAAGGCCTTTGATAAAAGTATGTTTGAAGCATTGAAATTTGCGGTAAATTTAGCCCGCAGTAATAAAAAAAATTTAAAGGGAGACATGATCTATGATAGTTCCGGTGAGCATATTACTGCAAATAGATGACATAGACTCATACTATATAACCTTCAACAGGAAGGATCCTCATATTGCTGCTATTTATAATATTGCTGAGGGACGAATAGAAAAATCTATCATGGTAACTCAGGACTATTTAAATCAATTACACGGTCGGGGAGTGACAAGAGTATCCATTAACAGTAACCGGAAGATCCAGGATGCCATAAAAGCCAAAGCCCCCCATCTTTTTGAACAACCCACAGGAATGAGGGGTGTGGGCGAACTATTCATGTGGTCCAATGAATATGAGATCATGAATATGAAGAGTAACAAAAAAAGGTATGTTAAAATTTTAGATGACATCTTTTCCAATGAGATCAATATTGTGTCGGGCGAGAAGGAGATGATGATCGAGTATGGTACTCTGCTGAGCTCGAAAATATTAAGCCGCGTAAAAAAAACGGTTGATCCAACACAGCAGGTGTTTTATAAGGATTCCGAGGAAGGGGTTCTGGTCTTTGTTCCTGATGTAAAGAATTTTAAGATGAAAGTAGATCTTTTCGCCATTCTCTCTACCTTTGATTTTGCCATCTATGATGCTAATAATTCCCGTGAAGCCGTTAACATTTATAAACAAAAATTTCCTAAATTAGTTATCCTGGGTAACCTCGGGGGTTCGATCGAGTCAAAGATGGTATTTCTTGAAATTGAGGAATATGACCCGTTTGTAAAAAAATTGAATTATGATGAATCACCTGCCACCAACAGGAAATTCGAGACAGAGAGGATCAGGACCAGCTATTACTCGGGATATACTAAATTTCTGGATATAGAAAAAAAATCCAAAGAGAGCTTGCCGGAAGAGATAAAGAATACTGTCTTTGAAAGTATACAGAAATTGCAGAAATCATGGTCCCTGGAACAATATACAGAAACCGCTTACGCGGTCAAGCAGTTCGGGCGTGTTTTTAATGTTTCTTCTCTCTGGCATATTCTCCAGAATGTAAAGAGACGATATACATGATCTATTTCACGTTATCGACCTGGAACAGATCTCGTCTTGTCCTTCTCTTGACCTGACCTGTTTCCAAAAAATATTTATCTTTCAGAATGATCTTATCCCCCGGCTCGATCCGGTCTGTGGCTTTATCAATGATCACCACGCGGTCAATATACTTTTTATGGCCGAATACCTTCTTGGAAATGCTCTCTTTTGTATCACCCGGAGAAGCGATAATAATAGGGAACATGAGCTTGTCGTTTGGTTTTAGAAAATCCAGATTCTGAATATGATTAAAATTCATGATGGCCCTTTCGTAAAAACGGGGGTCCTCGCCGTCTTTTATCTGCAGGAGATCACGGATGATTTTGTGCAAAACCTCGCCCCCCTGAATTGTGTAAAAATACATACTGTAGACCTCTTTCTGGAATCCTGTCGCAATGATAATATCTTCCACAATGATCGTGAAAGTGGAATAATCACCCCAGCGTCCGGCTGTATCCTGAGCTTTGATCTTAAAATGCCAGATGCCGGGATCAATATCTTTAAATGTTATATTTGTTTTGGTTGTTGTGATGCTGTCCTGTGGTATGGAATCTTTTTCCTGAGTGAACAGATAACTGTACCCTTTTATCGGTCTTTTCTCTTTCAACTGCCAGGTAAATACAGGCGAGAAATCATCTGACGGGACCATCTCCTGATGTGTGGGAGAAAATACCAGGGGGGCTCCGGGCGGATTGGTATCGACCATGATTCTGTAGTGAAAGGCAGGACTCCAGTTAAAGCTGTTATCGATGGCTCTCAGGTGAAAATAATAGATACCATTCTCAAGATCTTTAAACTGTCTCTCTTTTACTGTAGCGGACAAATTCTCTATTTCCGGTTCTGTATCCGGGTTTGAATCAAAGGCGTAAGCCAGACTTCTTATCCCGCTGGCGTCTTCGGGAATATTCCATTTAAAGATCGCCTCGTTCTCATAAGAATAAACATTGGTCTTGTGCGTGGGTGAAAAGACCACCGGGGCATTACATTTCATATCTGTTTCAAGAAAAACGATCCCGGATCGTTTCCTGTCGTTTTTTTGATATACTAATGTGATCTTTTCGCCGACGGGATAAACATTGAAATTCCAGTTCTTCTCCCCCTTGTCGGTGATCGATCGTGGATTGATCCAGTTCACAAAATTTGTGGATGTGGAATAAAAGAGTTGAGCTTTTTTCCCCTCATACCCGTACCAGAACAGATGGAATTTCCCTTTATGATGAAACAGGGTGTTTAAATAATAATCTGAAAAAGGAAAAGTCACTTCTCCCTCTTTTATTAGAGTGAGGGAAGTGTCTTCTAAAAGGAATGTTCTGTTTTTCAATGAGAAAAAATATTCTATTTCTTTAAAGCGTTTGCTGAAATAACTCAGGAAGAGGGTATCACCTTTAATAATAAAGTCCGGAAACGAAGCATATTCCTGTTCATCCGAAAGAGTAAAAGTGTCGCTCCAGTACCCTGATTTTAAATAAATCTTCATCAATACAATGTCATTTCGGAAATTTTCTTTACCGAGGCGGTCATTCCATAGAAAATATAATCGATTCCCGTGAGATTTGATCCGGGGGAAAAAGGAGCCGATCACTGTTTTTTGATAATCGATCACCTGAACGGGGTTTTCCCAATGTTTAATGTCACCGCTGGTTTTGATATAGTTTATTTTAAATTGTTTCTCCTGTTGATTCTCCTGATAAAAAAGCCATAGCTCATTTTGAAATATGATAAAATGGGGGAGCAGGCTGATCTCTTTGGATCGCACCACTGTGACTTTTTGAAAAGGAACCTTTGACCCCTGGGGCCTGAAAAAGATGTCCAGATCGTTGGTTTCATTACTGAGACCAATAATGATCTGCCCTTCATATAATATAATAGAGGGTTTGATAATCTTTTTAGGAAGAGAAGTGACAAGTACCGGTTCCTCCCAATTCTGCCCCTGGTCCTGGCTTGAGGTATAATACACATCAGTTTTATCATTTTTTTGCTGTACCCAGACTACCAGAAAGAGGTTATCATGGATGGAAAAATGGGGATACTCATTTTGAAGATCCTTATCTGATAAAAAGACATCATTTTCCCAACCTGTGACAGCATACAGGGAATAAAAATTACTCAAGCCCATAACAATAACTATAATCCAGAAGGCTATACGTTTCATGTTCACCTTTATCAAGTAATTTATATTAGCTACTACTAATTAATATCGGGTTGAAGGACCTGTCAATTAAAAAATTAATAAAAATTTGTTGAAATGCTTGACTTTTCTTTTTTAAAACTTATTTTGTTTACCTACACTTTTAATTTTGGAGTTCCCTTAATGGATAAAACGATTAAAGAGAGTATTAAGGAACTGGCGAAAAAGATGCGTATAAAGATCATAAAGATGCTTTATACGGCTGGAAGTGGACACCCGGGTGGTTCTTTATCCTGTGTGGAAATACTGGCTTATCTTTTTTCCCAGAAGATAAAAAGGACCAGGGAGAATGCTTTTGACGAAGACCGACACAGATTTGTCCTTTCCAAAGGCCATGGCGTTCCGGCTGTTTATGCTCTGTTTTCTGAGATCGGGATCTTAAAAGAAGAAGAGTTATATCAATTGCGTAAAGTGGGATCTCCTTTACAGGGACACCCGGATAGAGTAAAGTTTCCTTATATTGAAGTATCAACCGGTTCTTTAGGGCAGGGGTTGTCTGTGGCGATCGGAATGGCCATGGGAGCGAAATTAAAAAACGCCGATTACACAATCTATTGCCTTTGCAGTGACGGGGAACTTCAGCAGGGACAGATGTGGGAAGCCCTGATGGCCGGTCCCAAGTTCAATCTGGATAATTTGATCGTATTTCTTGATTACAACAAGATCCAGCTGGATGGATGGGTAGACAGGATCATGCCCGTAGAACCTGTGAAAGACAAGATCGCTTCATTTAACTGGGAACTGTATGAAATTGACGGACATGATCTGGAACAGATAGACAAGGTGTTTTCCAAGATGAAAAGGAATAATGGAAAACCTAAATTCATTATCTGCCACACCATAAAAGGAAAGGGTATTTCCTTTATGGAGAATGATGTAGAATGGCATGGTGTGGCCCCTAAAAAGGAAGATGCTCAAAAGGCACTTGAGGAATTAGAAGAATCTTAATTACAAATTACAAATTTCAGATTGCAGATCAAGAATTTAAAAAATATTTCTTATAATCTGTAATTTGCAATCTGTAATCTGCCATTGAAAGATCAGGAGGAGAAATGGGGAAGCCAACAAGAGCCTCTTTTGGCGAGGCCTTAGTCGAATTGGGTGAGAAAAATAAAAAGATTGTCGCTCTTGATGCTGACTTGTCACGGTCTGTGAAAACAGCGGCCTTTGCTGAAAAGTTCCCTGAACGATTTTTTGAGATAGGAATTGCCGAATCCAATATGGTGGGAGTGGCTGCCGGGCTGGCCCTTTCGGGATTTATTCCCTTTTGTGCCAGTTTTGCCGCTTTTGTGGCGGGACGGTTCGAGACCATAAGGATGTCAGTGGCTTACTGCCAGGCCAATGTAAAAATTGTCGGGACCCATTGTGGTCTGGGGATCGGAGAAGATGGGAACAGTCAGATGGGTCTGGAAGATCTCTCTATCATGCGAAGCCTGCCGGGTATGGTCGTCATCCAACCGGTTGATCATGTTGAGACCAAACAGGCGGTGGCTTTTGCTGTTCAGCATCAGGGTCCGGTCTATTTAAGGTTGACACGACAGGATGTGGAGGACGTGAATCCTCGCGATTATTCATTCCAGTTTGGTAAGGGAGTTGTCTTAAAGAAAGGCAAAGATATCGTTCTTTTCGCCACAGGGGCTCTGGTGTACCATACCCTGGAAGCGGCCCTGTCTCTGGAAAAGGAAGGGATCAATGCCGAAGTGATCAATATTCATACCCTTAAACCGATCGATAATGATCTTGTTATTCAAAAAGCAAAAGAGTTTAAAAGGATCATGACTTTGGAAGATCATAACATTATCGGTGGGCTGGGGAGCGCTGTGGCTGAAGTATTGTCTGAAAACGAGCCTGTGAAAATAAAACGCATTGGGGTAATGGATGTTTTCGGAGAATCAGGGAGTCCGGATGAGCTGTATCAAAAGTATGGATTTGATAAAGAGGGGATCATGAAAAGCATAAAGGCTTTTATGAAATCCTGAATCCCAGCATCTTTAATATTTTTAAATAAGGATCAGGGAGTTTCCCTTTTAATTGATATTCAGTAAATTCATCCCTTTCAGGATAATCCTTTCTGAAAAGATCGAACATCTTCGCTCGTTTTTCTCTGCTGTGTATTTTCAGGATCGTCTTCAATCGCTCGTGATCTTGCCTGAAATCATAGACCTGGTTCATGATCCAGGATACCGTTCTTTCCAATCCGTCCCGGGAACCGGCCAAGAGGATTTTTATCTTTTTATCTTTTTTGATCCCGGGATTTCTTTTCTTGAACTTGAGGAAATCACATAATTTTTTAAATAGTAATATAGATCCATTCAATTTTCCCTGAAAGGAATAACCGGCAATGTGAAAAGTCCCCAGAAAAACCTGCCTTAACAGATCCAGGGATATGTAGGGTTCGTTTTCCCATACATCCAGAACAGCATCGCGGATATGGCCCTGGTTTAAAAGTTCCTCCAGGGCTTTGTTATCAACAACCCCTCCCCGGGCTGTATTGATCAGAACAGCTTTCTTTTTCATCTTGAGCATTCTTTCTTTATTGAAGAGATGGAAGGTAGGGTATGGGCCTGTATGGATCAAAGGAGTATGAATGGTAATAAAATCGGCCTGTGCCAGATCATCAAGAGAATGATATTTCCTGTGGGGCTGAAGTTTCTGGAGCGGGGGATCGTTTTTCATAACACAGATACCTATTTTTTGGGCCTTTAGAGCTACAAGACCCCCTATCCTTCCGGCTCCCACCACCCCCAGAGTTATTTTTTTAATACTTATGCCCTTTTCGGCGCAGTAATTGAAAAGGACCCAGAAAACATAGTCCACAACAGAGTGTGTATTGCTTCCCCCGGCTGAAGCAAACCCGATATGGTGTTCTTTTAAATAGCGTTTGTCAATATGGTCTTCTCCCACTGTTGCTGTACCCACGAATTTGACACCCGTTCCTTTTAATAGATCTTTATTGACATTTGTTACAGAGCGGACAAGAAGGATATCATACTGCTTCGCTATTTTATTGGTAATGTTCCGGCCGCTTATGGTCGTGACAGTACCGATGGGGCCGAACAGTTCTCTGGCAAAAGGGATATTCTCATCCATTAAAATTTTCATTTTAAAAAATTAACCTTTTTATTATGGAAAAATACCATGGGTAATTTGTATATAATAAGTATAGAAAGGATAACACATCAGGGAGTTAATGTCAATAAAATTCGTTCGTCGTTCTTGATGTCCAATATACTTGACTATCGTTTATATTTCAAGCCATCCGAGCCTAAAGGCCCGGCTGTAAACCAAGAACCTAGAATTATGAACTAAATTTTTTACTTGGTAAGAAATTTTAACTTGACTTTTAAATTGTAATATTTTATCTTATCTTGTAATAAGTTGTTTTAACTTGTAATAAGTTGTTAAATCTTGTTAACTATTATGGCGGGTAAAAAGTTAGTTACATATGGATTGGAAAAAGATATGGACCGGATGTTGAATGTTTCAGAAGCCGCGCATCTTTTAGGAGTATCAACAAGCACGATCAGACGGCTCAACCGGCTTGGTCAGATCAAGAGTTATCGCATCGGGACAGGAAAACACAGGCGATTCAGAAAAAGAGATCTGATTCATTATTTAGAGGGTAATTCATAATGAAAAAAGGATATTTTATTCTCATAATACTGCTTTTTATCGGATGTGGTAATGAATTCAGTCGAACTTTCAATAGAGCTAAAAGACTGTCAAAAAGTGATAAATTAGAGGATTGGGAAAAATCTATCCTGGCTTATGATAAAGTCATTAAATTAAAGGTCAATGCAAGAGAATATCAGGCTCTTGTCTATCGCAAGATGGCCAAATATCATCTGGAAATGGAGCATTATAATGACGCCCTTGTGAATTTTGAAAAGGCTGCCCAGATTTTGCCTAATGAAGGCATCCTGCATTATTATATTGGCCTGTGCTACAGTCAGCTGAGTCGTTCCGTGACTGATGAAAATAAAAAAATAGAAATGATCAAAATCGCTGAAACAGAGTACAAATTATCCCTGTCCTTAACTCCGGACCTTATTGATCCTCTGTACGGGTTGGGTATTATATCATTCTATGTCTGGAATGATTATAAAGCAGGAATAGAGTATATGGCGAAAGTCCTGGAAAAAGACCCTAAAAATATTGATGCTCATTTTGCCCTGGCCCGTTTTTATTATGAAATAGGGGAACCGATCAAATCATTGGAGTTTTACAAGGCCCTGGTCAGTCTTTTACCAAAGAATTCCGAACGTTTGACCCAGGTGAAAAACAATATAGCCAGGATACATTCGGAGTTGCATGAGTGAATAAACAGAATTTAAAATATTTTATTGCTCTTAACTATTTTCAGAAATCTCCCAAGAAAGATCTGATCTCACTGGTCAGGAAAGGGAATGTGGAGAGACTTTTTCAGGATAAAAAGAGTCAATCAAAATCTGTTTCCGCTTCTCAAAAAAAGTTGATGACAGGGCTTGTGAAAAATGCGGGTAGGCTTCTGGGTTATGCTGAGAAAGAGATTGAATGGTTGAAAAAAGAGGGCCAGATAAAGATCATAACCTTTTTCGATAAGGAATATCCCTCTCTTTTAAAGAACATTTATGATCCCCCTTTTTTATTATACGCCAGAGGTGATATTTCTATCTTGAAAGAACCGTCTCTTTCCATAGTCGGTTCAAGGCTCTGCACATCCTATGGGTCCCGAGTGGCTTATCTGCTGGCCAGGGATCTTGTCTCTTTAAGATTGACTGTGGTAAGCGGTATGGCCATCGGAATAGACAAGTTCGCTCATAAAGGAGCTCTGGAGTCCGGCGGGAAAACGATCGCTGTTTTAGGGTCTGGTCTGGGTCATATTTATCCCCCTGAAAATCGAGATCTGTTTCGGGAAATGGTCAAAAAGGGCCTGGTCCTATCAGAATTTCCGCTGGCTGAAAGGCCTTTAAAACAGAACTTTCCTATGAGGAACAGGATCATCAGTGGCTTAAGTATGGGGACAGTTGTGGTAGAAGCCAGAGCCCGGTCCGGAGCTTTGATAACAGCCCATATGGCATGTGAACAGGGCAGAGAGGTATTTGCCATACCCGGTCCTGTCAATGCAGAGACATCGAAAGGTACGAATAAATTGATAAAAGAAGGAGCCAAGCTTGTACAATCAGTTTCAGATATCATTTCAGAATTGAATATTCCCGGGGTGAAAGCGCAGAAAAAAATAAGTAATAAAAAATCAGAACCAGAAGAACATGATCAGGCTTTATCACAGGATGAAAAAATGATATTAAAATTTATTGATTATGAGCCAAAAAAAGTTGAAGAAATAATTGAAAAGAGTAAATTAAAGGTTAATATTGTAGAAAGAACCCTGATGATGCTGGAGATCAAGGGTTTTATAAAGCAGATACCGGGTTACAGATTCCACCTGGTATAATGCGATAACAATTTTGGTATGGTAAAAAAAATATATACAGGCCATACCTGAAATGACTCAATTTTAAATTGAGCAAAAGTTTTTAGTTCTTAATTTCTGCTAACCGAGCCTAAAGGCTAAGAACTAAAAACCAAAAACTAAAAACTC
>JAFGFC010000199.1 GCA_016931325.1 Spirochaetota bacterium
ACAGAATGGGTAAGAGGAAAGATCAAAACATGAAAAAAAGAGAGATCATAAGGATCATTGGCGTATCGGCAGTAAGATTCTGTGTGTTGTTCAGCATGATCTTCCTTATCGCCTTTCTTGTCATGCTCTTTGCCAAGGGCGGAAGAATGCTTTCCATCCCCTTTCTTACCCAGTTCCCGAAATACGGCATGACGCGAGGTGGTATTTTTCCGGCGTTGGTAGGAACGTTCTACCTTACCTCCCTGGCCATTATCATCTCTCTGCCCATAGGACTTTTCTCAGCCATCTACCTGACAGAATACGCCAGACCGGCCTGGCTGGTCAGGATCATCAGAACAGCCATCAACACCCTGGCCGGCGTGCCTTCCATCGTATTCGGTCTTTTCGGCATGGCCATCTTTGTCAATCTTTTTGATTTTGGCGTTTCCATCCTTTCCGGTTCGCTTACTCTGGCCATCTTAATATTGCCTATCATTATCAATGCAAGTGAGGAAGCCATTAAAGGCGTGCCAGGAAGTTTCCGGGAAGCCTCTTATGCCGTGGGTGCCACAAAAAGACAGACGATCATGAGGGTGACATTACCCGCGGCTCTGCCGAATATCCTAACCGGGGCCATCATCAGTGTGGGACGGGCAGCCGGAGAAACCGCTCCGATCCTGTTTACAGCGGCCACATTTTATACACGAAAACTTCCCAGATCCGTTATGGATGAAGTCATGGCCCTTCCCTATCATATCTATGCCCTTATGACCGAAGGCACATCTCCGGAATATCAGGTTCCCATTGCTTATGGAACAGCCATTGTCCTTTTATTGCTCGTTCTGGGCATTAATTTAATCGCCATTATAATACGATATAGAATAAGGAGAAAGAAAAAATGGTAACACAAACTATAAACGATACCATCTCTGATGCTTTAACACCCCATAAAGAAGAGTGCGTTACAAAAGATCTTAACCTCTGGTACGGTTCCAATCATATGCTGAAAGGGATTTCTCTTCCCATATATAAGAACAGGGTCACAGCCGTGATCGGGCCATCCGGATGCGGGAAGTCAACGTTCCTGAGATGTTTTAACAGGATGAACGACCTCATTGAAAGCACACGGGTAAAGGGCAGCATCATGATCGATGGGAAAAACATATACGGTAACAGGACCGATGTATGTGACCTCAGGATGAAAGTGGGAATGGTCTTTCAAAAACCCAACCCCTTTCCCAAATCAATATTTGATAATGTTGCCTTTGGGCTGTATATTAAAGGAGTCCCCAAGAAAGTTGTTATGGATAAGGTTAAAAAAAGCCTGCAGGATGCCTGGCTCTGGGAAGAGGTCAAGGACAGGCTCAACGCCAATGCGTTCGAGCTTTCCGGCGGGCAGCAGCAGAGGTTATGCATTGCACGGGCTCTGGCCACACAGCCGGAGATTTTGCTTCTGGATGAGCCGACCTCGGCTCTGGACCCTCAGTCAACGAAAAAGATCGAAGAGCTTTTGATTGAACTGAAACGATCGGTCACCGTGATCATTGTGACCCATAATATTGCTCAGGCCGGCCGGGTGTCAGATTATACCGCTTTTCTTTATCTGGGTCAGCTTGTGGAATTCGGAAAAACAGAAAAGATATTTACCGCACCTGAAGATAAGAGAACGGAGGAATATCTTGAAGGTAAATTCGGTTAAACAGGAGGCGTAGAATGCTAAATGAAAAGTTAATACAGCTGAAAGAGAGTGTTATTCATGAAGCCACAATGGTCGAGGAGATGATCCGAAAAAGCATAAAAGGTTTAATAGAAAAGGATAAAAAAAATCTTGAAGAAGTGATCAAGAAACAGGAAGGCCGGGTCAATAAGGCCGAAATCGATATTGATGAAAAATGCATCAATCTTATAGCCCTTTATCAACCTGAAGCCAGGGATCTGAGAACCATTTTGATGATACTGAAAATGAACAATGACCTGGAGAGAATGGGTGATCAGGCCGTCAATATCTCTGAAAGCGCCCTTTTCCTTATTGAGAAACCGTTCATTAAACCTTTTATTGATATCCCCCGGATGGCTGAAGAAGCGTCTAACATGTTAAAGGACAGCATAACCTCTTTTATTAATGAAGACGTTAAATTGGCTCAGGACGTTGTTAAGCGGGATAATATCGTGGATAATCTCCAAACCCAGATCATAAGAGAACTGGTGACCTTTATGATCTCGGATACCACGACCATAGAGCGATGCCTTCATATTATCAGGATCTCACATAATATTGAACGCATTGCCGATCTTTCCACCAATATATGTGAGGACACCATTTTTATGGTCAGCGGCAAGAACATAAAGCATTTTAAAAAAAAGGATAACAAATAAAAAATTGATCTAATACACCCTCAATTTCTTATCAGGGGCAGGATGATCATACCTGCCCCGCTTTCTTTTTTACCATTGGTTTAGAAAAAACACTATTAATCCCTTCGCAGAAATCGTTTGATGCTCTGTTTAATGCTTTCTTTGTCAAAGCCAAATTTTCGATAGAGTTCCTCCATGGATCCGGATTCACCAAAAGTATCATTGATGCCAATGCGCTTCAATCCGACCGATTCCTGTTCGGATATCACTTCAGCCACAGCGCTTCCCAGGCCGCCAATGATACTGTGATCCTCAAATGTCATTATCCTTTTGGTCTTTTTTATCTGCTTTAATAATAATGCTCTGTCAATGGGTTTGATCGTATGGATATTGACCACCCGGGCATGGATATTCTCTTTTTCCAGTTCACGGGCAGCCTGCAGAACATTATAGACCAGCGCGCCGGTGGCCAGAAGAAGGATATCGCTGCCTTCTTTTAAAACAACACCCTTGCCCCACTCGAACCTGTAATCGTCTTTATTGACCTGTTCCACGGGCTGTCGGGTGAGTCTGAGGTATACCGCATGATCATGATGGATGGCGAACTCGACGGCTTGTCTGGTTTCAATGTCATCAACAGGCTGAATGACCGTTATGCCGGGGAGATTCCGCATGATCGATATATCCTCCAATCCCATCTGCGTGTGCCCGTCCTCCCCGATACCAACGCCGCAATGGGTGCCCACGATCTTCACATTCGCTTTGGAGTAGGCTACCGATATTCTGATCGTCTCGTACCGTCCGGAAAGAAAAGAGGCAAAGCTGCACGCAAAAGGGATAAAGCCGGATAGCGCCAGGCCGGCGGCCACGCCCAGCATATTGGATTCGGCTATGCCCATCTGGATGAAACGTTGCGGGAATCTTTGCGCAAAACCATGGGTATTCACGGATTTTAAAAGGTCGGCATCAAGAACAACAAGATTGTCATACCTGGCTCCCAGTTCAATTAAAGCTTCGCCAAAAGATTGTCGTGTCGCTTTCATTTTCTTTCACCATAATCATAGATAAACATAAACTAGTTTATCGTTTTTCGTTTTTCGTTCTATATTAAAACTAAACGTAGAACTATAAACAATAAACTACCCTATATTTTACTACCCAATAATATTTTAATTAATAATCTGCAATTATGTGTATAACTCCTTCAACGCTTTTTTAGACTCTTCTCTATTAGGCGCTATACCGTGCCATTTAACCTCATTCTCCATAAAGGAGACACCTTTTCCTTTAATTGTATGGGCGATGATAAATTTCGGCTTTTGATCACCCTGGTCTATTTTATTAAAAACATCATGGATCTCGTCAAAGTTATGACCGTTTATCTGATAGACCTTCCAGTTGAACGATTCGATCTTGCTGCCTAAAGGCTCGATAGGCATTATCTTGTCTACCCAGTCATCCAGCTGGATCTTGTTGTAATCCAGAAAGACATATAGATTATCAAGATTGAATTTGGGAGCGCTCATCAAGGCCTCCCATACCTGACCCTGCTGGATCTCTCCGTCACCCAGAACGCAGTAGATCCTGTAATCCTTTTTCTTTAATTTCGCTGCGATGGCCATTCCCACGGCAACAGACAATCCCTGCCCCAGCGAACCGGTCGAGGCTTCCACATAGGGCAATTTTATCCTGTCCGGATGGCCCTGAAGCTTTGAACCCAGCTTTCTGAAATTTTCCAGATCTTTATCCTTTAAAAGCCCTATCTGCGCGAAAATAGCATAGAGGGCCGGAACACCATGTCCTTTGGAAAGAACGAACCTGTCCCTGTTCTCATCCAGGGCATTCTGTCTGGTACGTTTTATTTTCTCGAAAAATAAATAAACCAGGATCTCGACAAGGGAAAGAGACCCGCCGGGGTGTCCGCTTCCGGCCAGGGTGATCATTTTTATGATCCTGGCCCTGATCTCTCTGGCATGATTTTCTAATTCTGCTTTTTTCACTTTATCCACTGTCAAAACTCCTTATTTTCTCATGGCCTCGGCCAGTATCAGTTCAATATCACCGCGATGGAAAGAAGGGTCCAGATAAGCTTCAATAAGTTTTTTGTGAGGCAGGTTTTCGATCCTGTCGTTCATAATATGTAACACTTTTGAATTGATCTGAATGGCTTTTTTAACCGGCATCCGTTCCGGGTTGATATCGATCCCGAAATATTCGTTATAACCGGCCATCTTCAAAGCATACAGCATGGCTTCGGCCTGCTGCCATTCCACCACACCCACATTGAGGTCCTGGTCATAGTTCCCCAGAGGCTGACTGTTCAGATGGACATGGGCCAGCCGGCCTTCCATGCAGACCAGAGCATAAGCGCCGGCGGCATCTTCATATCCCATCCTGACATGCCCGATCTCGGGATTCAGGCCCACAAGGCATTGTCCCTGTTTTAGGGATTTATGGTTCTGACTGTTCTTTAATTTTTTCTCGATCCTCTGGGCGGCCAGGATCCCTTCAGCCGTGGTCCGGTAAATATTATTGTTAGCCGGTTCATACGGCTTGGGTTCAATGGCCACCCTGACCCCGGGTTGTTCATCCATAGCCTGCGCCATGGCATCTTCAAAATCATTCCACATCCAGTTAAAGACCGTTCCCAGAGAATACGTATACCCTTCGATCCCCGGCCAGCATATCGCGCAATTCGCTTGAGATTCTTTTACCAGTTTCAGACCCTCGGATGTCATTTTTATGGCTTTCTTCCTTACCTTAGGATCAGGATTCGAAAGAGAACCGAATTCAAATTCTGTATGATAATGATGGGAGAAGGGAACAGCCACCAATTTTATATTGCTTTTCTTTTCCAGATCCTTATAAAGGTCAAGATTCTCAAAATTCACTTCATCCGGATAATGGGCTTCGATCCCGGTAATGCCATACGCGGCGAACTCTTCAGCCATTTTCAAACGTTCTTTAATATCCTTCCGCCTGATATAAGGAGGATGGAACCTTCCTCCTCCCGGTGTAAAATACCATATCCCGACAGAAAGTTTCATGTCCAGTTTGAAACTCCCCATGTGCTTTATTAGCTCATCTTTGGAGCGCAACTTTTTCTGGTAAGACAGATCCTTTAATGTATACATTTTTATTTACCTCCGTTATCGATGATTCCTTAATTCCAACCTTTGATATCTCTCTAAAAGAGCGGGTATGACCTTCTGGTTCTGCCCGGATGGCTTTAAGATCGAGCTTGCATCGATATGAATAAATTGCTCTGTGGCTTTTTCATAAGAAATATCCAGCAGAAAACGGGCACCGCTTATGGCGCAGCCAAAAACAGCGGCCAGATCAGGATGCTTTATGGTATAACTATTGGTTTTAAAAATATCCGTGATCATCTGTCTTAAAAAAGGGTTTTTTGAACCGCCACCCACAATACAAAGCGAACCTTTCGATTCCAGATGACGGCAGTGAAGTTTCAGAGACAGAACCTGAGAAATATGCAAAGAGCGAATGTTGATTGAACCGTCTTTTTCATCAAAGCCATCCCTTACGATACCTTTTTTTGCCACAGGGACCGATTCATCCATCAGGTAAGGAAGCATTAATCTCTCATTCTTTTCAAGCTCGATGTTACCGGCCATGTTCCTGTATTCATCCCACTTTCCATGAACCCCGCAATACTTTTGCTTGAAATGATCATGCAGTTTAGTTCCATTGGTAAAGCAGCTCAGGGCCATCACCTTACCTCTGGTATAACCAAAAATATTGTACTCGCGTTTCTTTGAAGGGATGATCCTGTTCATTATCCCATTGACAGTAAAACTGCTCCCCAGTGAGATCACTTTCCCACCACCACAACCCAGGAGAGTGGCCGGATTGTCACCCGTGCCTGTCAGGACAACACATTCATCATCCAAGCCGTATTTTTCTGAGAAATAGGACGAGATCCTGCCGAGTACTTCATCATAATGGGCCATGGCCCCTATTTTTTGGGCCAGATTCGATCGTATCCCTTTGTGACCCAGGTATTCGTCAATGGCTTTTAAAACTTCTGAATTCCATGACGGATGGTCAATATCCAGTGCATTCAGATTACTGCCCCATCCATCCCCGGTATCGACCGGAGCCGGCCGGCCGATAAGGATCGATGTTAAAAAAGCGCTTAATAAAAAAATATGTGATGTATTTTTATAGGCTTCAGGGTCCTGAACAGCCCATTTTAATATCTGCGCAGCGGGAAAACGCATTTCAGCCGCATTCCCTGTAATCCGGGCCACTTTGCCCGAAGTGATCCTGTCAAGGATACTGACCTGATCCAGAGTACTTCGATCCTCCCAGATAGGGATGGAATTTCTTGTTAAAGCGGGCCTGATCTGTTCCAGTAAAGTTTTAGTTACCGAGAGTCCTGAAAGGATTGATGAAAATTCAGAATCAAGATAGACCGTGCAATGCTGCATGGCATCCAGTTTTATGGCTTTGATGTCCTTCACGGGTATTTTATTCTCCAGCAACCGGGTAAAGGCAAGGTCGAGTGATTCAATCAACATAGAAGGAGAAGTATGCTTCACCTTTTCATCTTTACAGGGGAGAACCCCGCCTGATGTATGATAGGAAGGGAATAAATTATCGTATTCGAATTTATCCTTAAAGATTACTTCTTTTCGGGTAACGTCAAAGCCTATGAGTTTAACAGACTGTGTGGAAAACTCTATGCCCAGTGATATCGGATTCATTTCTTTCCTCGCATGATAATTCTTAACCCTTTCAATAGATCTGTATGGGTTATCATTACATTATTGTCCTCATCAGTTGTTACAAAAGGAGCGATCCTTTTAGTCCAATCCACAAAAGGCAATAGGGGGATATTCATCAGAGGTTTTATTGGATCGAGGTGGCAAAATCCCTTGACTCTGTCCAGCGCCATCCGGCAAACCGCCAGGAAGATCCCCATGGATGTGATCCCCCGGGGATACCAGATCAGATTGTTCTGTAAAGTGGTATCATAGTAACAACAGATCGCATTATCTGTATTGACATTCTGCTGATAGCTCCAGTAGGAAGAGATATGCTGCGTAAAATCAAGATCGAAATAAAGGGCAACAAGGTCCCTGAACAGATTCTGGGAAAACCAGATATTCTTATCCCCTTTCGATGTATGGATATCGCCATATTGTGTCCGGGTCTTTAAATGGGCATTCCACAGATCTTTTTTTATTTTTTCTCTATCTATTTTTGGACACAAGCCGGCAAGCAGGGGATATAACAGGCCATTGGATGTATAGATCGAATAAGCGTCCCATCCGCAGAGTTCTTTCTTCCCCAGGGGTTTTTTCGTCCAGGCATCCATCATGCCTTGAGTCGTTCTGCTCAAGCTCACAATAAAATGATCTTTCAACCAGGCTTTCTGTTCTAACGTTGTCAGGGTATTATTATTGTGCTTTTGTACATTCTTCACAAACTCTTCATCCTTCAGAAATCCAGCCATCTTTACGACACACTCCAGGGCAGCGTTACTTTTCAATCCCAGGTAGGTCTGTTTTAACCCGTACTGAATAGCAGGAGAAGCATCATCGATGGTATTGGCCACACCCTTTTCCGGCAGGCCGTCACCATCCAGATCCGACAGAATGATAAAGCGGGTCAACTTCTTGACCAACTCGTAATTCTCTCTCGGAATTTTAAAACTTCCCGTAAACCGCCAGAACGCAAAAAGAAGGAGAAGGAAATTACAGTTCTCCTCTATCTCCATGTTATGAGGATAGTGCTGCTGTTCGATCTCAAGTCCTGAACCCATATCGTGGGAGAGAAACGAACTGCCTTTGCCTCTCTGACCCAGACATTCCTGTCCATCCCTTTCAAAGTATTTCCATTTTCTCAGGATCATTTCCAGAAGCTGTGGCCACAAGACCAGGTGGAAAAGTGCCATATTATATTCCACATCCAGTGTCGAATGATAGTAGCAGCTGCCTTCCCAGACAGAGAACCAGTCCTCCCCTTTTTTCCATTTTAAATACCATGTGTTCATGAGGAAGGAATGAAAGCTGAAGGCAATAAAATTCTTCTGATCAGAGCTAAGGCTGTTATTCAAGAACAGTTGATCGAAGAAGTCACATTTTTTCATGATCTTTCTTTTATTCTTCAGGGCAAAATCCATCACACTTTGAGGCGTCTTGAAAAAATCCGTATACTTGAAAGGATATGTTTTTCCAAAGATAGAAAAAAAATCTTTATTATAATAACCGGCCCATACAAAAGTTGTATGGAATGACCTTTGGAACGTGAAAGGCAGGGTTATCCCTTTTTTATGCGAGAGCGCACGGGTGTCTTCAGAGAAAATATGATCGGTCTGTGAAAATTCTCTCTTCAAACGTTTCCTGTCTTTGAGCTCCGGATTGTAAAATCCTGATGACGTTTGGAATTGAAAAGTGATCCCTCTTTTATGGTTGTCTATTGTGATTTTTTCTGAATGTAATTCAAGGAATATTTCTCCGTTGATATTCTTACTGGTTGCCGGCATATCTTCCCATCTGTATTTTTCTATTCTTTCCACCAGAAAATCAATATAAAAGAAAGGGGCGGTAGAAAGTCTGACATCCCGGGGATAGAAAGGGGATGTGAATGTGGCTGTAAATTTGATCCCGAAGGCCGGCTCATAACATTCGAACCGGATACGGTTCATTGTTATGCTCTGGTCAATAAAAGAGAACCGTTTGTATCGGGCGGTAAAAGGTAACACCCTGCGCTGTTTGGCTATTCTGATCCCCAGTGCCAGATCCAGTTCCATTTCATCAAATTTTCCGAACCGGGGATACAGAACTCTGGTTTTATAAGGGTCAAAGATCAGACAAAGCCGACTGCCCAGTGTGGCCAGAGAATCTCCCATAAGGGACATGACTTACTCCTTTTTCCTTAAAAGTTTATTCACATCGTGTGTGATCTCGTCCAATCCTTTTTCAACAGGATACGGTTTTTCCCGGTTCAATATCAATTCCAGTTTTCTCACAATGATCCCTCCCATCTCATCCCACTGAGGGATAACCGGCAACATTCTGCCATATGGCAAAGTAGTGAGGAACAGGACTGCATTTCGGGGTTTCTTATCCGGTTCAAGAAACACATCGCTTTCAGCCAGTTTTTTTCTGGCCGGGGTGGCAAAACCCAGTTTGGTAAATTCACTCATGCCTTTTTCACTGATAATATATTTTATAAAATGCCAGGCCTTTTCGGGATGCTTTGCTGTCTTTGATATAGCATACCCGTCAACAAAAAGCGGGGATACGATCTTTTTTCCTTTGATCATGGGCGCCACATCCCAGTCAAAATCACACATCCGGAAATTCCGCCTCTCCCAGGGCCCGATAAAAAACGTGGCGATCTTTCCTGTCTGGACCATGGGAAGGACACCTTCTTCAGCCAGCATATCCAGAGACGGTGACACTTTGTGTTTCAAGACCAGATCAGCGACAAATCTCATGGCTTCTTTTGCCCGGGCGGAATCCAGGACACATTGTGTCCTCTGAGGGTTCAGGACATCACCCCCGTTCTGCCAGATATACATAGCCCACCATGGCATCCAGCTCTGGATCAGCGTTCCATACTGGTCAATGATCCCGTCCCCGTTATTATCCCTTGTCAATTTTTTACAGGCCCGGAGGAATTCTGCCCAGGTCCAGCTTTTATCTTTTGGCGGGTAAGGCACGCCGGATTGATCAAACAGATTTTTATTATAATACATAACAAAAACACCAAAATCCCTCGGTATACCCAGCATCCTGTTTTTATAGGCAAACGCGTTTATGGTCACAGGATAAAATTCTTTTACATCAAAAGTTCGATCTTTCTTGATCAAGTCATCAAGATCAAGAAAAATATCTTTTTCAGCAAAAGGAGGAAACATCTCATTATTGATGCTTATTATATCCGGAATGTTCCCTCCGGCTGACATGGTCAGTATCTTCTGCCGGTATCCGTTATAGGGTGTGTTTATTAAAAAGATCTCAACATCAGGATTTTCCTGTTCGTAATTTTCTATGAGCGTCTCATAGGTTTTCAGTTGATCAGGCGTATTAACCCAGACCGTAAAATTGATGGTCACCGATCTTTTGGTTCTTTGTGTACAGGAAATTATAAAGCAAAGGAACAGTAAACCTGAAACCATGTATTTTAAAGAATACTTCATAATCTACCTCCAATCCTGCTCATTAATTAATTAAACATATTTAAATAATCAAGATAATCATTTATAAAAGATCAAACACTTTTCATTGTTAATATTTATAACAAATTACAATCGTTTGTAATATTTAATATAATTAATACAATC
>JAFGFC010000200.1 GCA_016931325.1 Spirochaetota bacterium
GATATTCTCTTCATAAGTATTATTATAATAAATGGGAACTTCTTTTGTTTCACCCGGTGTTATATAGTTCTGAAGAATGCTCAGTTCTTTTTTAGCACTGATATCGACCTGGATGGTATGTTCGGATACGATACTGGTGTCGTCCAGGTCGGTCAGCTTGACCGTGACTGTACCTGATTCCAGGATCTTCAGATTTTCCTCGGCTGTAAAATATTTAATCCCGGATGACAGCTGTATTTGTTCGGGGAATGTATGTTTCGTAAAACCTTTGCCGTCCTTGAACACTTCGATCTTTACCTTGTGATTTAACGGAACCGTATTATTCCATTTATCTGAAAGGGCGATATAGAGCTGAAAGGGGGACCCGGCCAGTATACTGGAATCCATCTGGGCATTGAATTTGACAGGGACATCCGGAACGATCACCAGGTTCACCTCGCCTTTAAAACCAAACGTGTCAAAAACGGTCAATTTATTGTTCCCCGCATTATAGATGATAAAATTATTGCCATTGATATTGGTAAAGCCATTATTAAGGATCTCGAACTTGTCAATCGCGGCTGTTGTGGGTGGTGTTGCAGGATTATTGTCATAAGGGATATGATTTGTATATAATGAAGAAGGTGACTCTAATAAAAAGTATAATATACCCGTGTAATCACCCACCAGGGAGCCCACATAATTTTTCGCGCTGACCTTTACATTAGTGATCCCCGAATTACTAAAGGATTTTCCAGCCGTGATAGAAAAGGATGAAAGCGACTGGTCTTTATCATCAAGGATATCAAAATGATGTATGGCCGGTGCGGCTGATATCTCTTCTGACCAGTCATCATTTAAAATGCCGTCTGTCACTCTTAACTTGAACACACCGGGATAATAGAATTTGAAACAATTGGACGAAAATATGTGTGAACCCGCGTCCCCGCCTGTAAAGGTATAGGGATTTAAGTTTGTATTGGAGATAAAGGCGACCGGGGGTGTATAAGGGGTGGGAGGAACATTTGTGGCGGTAAAATAAACAGAATTCACATAATCTTCATCTATATTACCATATCTGTCCTTTGCTCTTACCGTTAACGAAAAACCCTGGTTGATATTTACCAAGGTGGGTTCGTCTTCTATATGCAGATTGGTAGCCTTTGTCTCTGTTGTTATCATATAGGGACTGTTGATCAGATTGGTTACTCTGGAATAAAAATACCAGTCATCACCCGCGTGAACGAACACGCCATAATGGACTGTCTCACAATCAAGACTCCTGTTATCCAGGATATTCGTTGACAGATCAGCCATAAGGTAAAAGTAGTAATTCACGTTGGGCTGAAAAAAGATATTCAGGTCCGGCCCGAAATAAGCGATGTCACTGGATGAGCCGAATGAGGTGGGAGAAAAATTCCTTTCGAACCGTACATTGGTCTGGCAGAAATAATTGGTGTTGCATTCCCTCTCATTGCCATTCCATGTCCCGTCGTAATCCCACCACAACCTTAACCGTTTTATATTTGATGATGGTAATGTTCCTAAATTTAGAAATTGTATCTCATAGATATGAGGATAAGCCTTATTCGTGGGGTAAGCAAAATCATTGGTCGCATCACCTGTATTTCTCATCCGTAATTTATGTATCAAGATATTGGTCGTGCCAGGATAATTGGATAGCGAAGCCGGGATAGTCTGAGCCGTAATCTGAGTACTTCCCCAGTATTTTGCTTTTGCTACACTTGACAGGACACAACAAAAAATTAATATAATTATAATTCTTTTCATTATCTTTATCTTACCACCACGACAAAATGTCTTTCTTCCTTTGCCCCACCCTTGACCAGAACAATGTAGACCCCGCTTTTCACTCTCTCTCCCCCATCATTGGTGATATCCCAGGATAACAGTCTGTTGATACCGGGAGAAGTCGCCTGGGGAGTAAACTTTTTTACCAGCTTGCCTGAAATGGTATAGATCTCCACATCAACAGACAAAGATCCGGCAGTCTTATTGTCATAATAAAGATCGACCGACCGGTTGTTTTCAGGATGGATATAATTGTAGGCCACAGCGGAATTATCCCCTTTTTCCAGTCTCAGTGTCACGCTGATATTTTCAGAAACCGTAATGTTCGGAGTATTAATATCAGTGACAGTGATTTTAAAAATCCCCCCTTCGTTTATTTTTATCCGGTTCCCTTCTTCCAGATTAACCTCACCTCCTGAAAGGCTCAAGGGAAGTGGTGGAAGCACTGCATTGACCGGATCAGATGTTACATTATCCAGTCTTTCTATCTCAAGGGAAAGATCTGTCGAGGTTCCGGATACAAGATTCTCATAAGGATCCGTTGCCTGTATTTTTAGGTTAAAGTAACTTCCGGCTGTCACATTGGTTTCACATTCAATAATCAGCTTGGAATAAGCCGCAGGCTGAACTGTAATATTCAACCATTCTCCGGAATGAACCCCGTCGGTTACTATCAGATTCTGCTTCCCTGCCTTTGTCAAAATAAATTGGGAGGCAGGGAAATCGTGGCTTCCATCATCGCCGCCTGTGCCCGTAAACTGGTATCGGTTGGAAACATCTGCCGGATATTGATCATACTGGCCGCCTACAGAAGACTCAAAATAGACATATCCTGTATAAGATGATATGATACTGGAAAGATAATTATAAGCGACAGCCGTAATATTGGTGACACCAAGGTTTGAGAGCGAAACACCGGCTGTAATGGTCGGGTCTGCCGGCAGATTGGTTCCATCACCGATAAGTTTGAAATGGTCTACATCAGAAAGGACGATAATATCATCACTGATACCATCGAGCAGTCCTCCTGCCCCATCACTCGCATAGATGTTCTCCTTGGGGCCGCTGAGAAGTCTGAAATTACTGAAAACCTTGACCCCTTCATCAGCCAGGGTAAAGGTATAAGGTGAAGATGATGTATAAGGTAAAACAGCGCTGGGGTCTGTTGATGTAAACCAAATGGTTCCTGTAAATTCCTTGTCTATATTCCCAAAACCGTCCACTGCTTTAATGGTCAGGTTAAAAGGGGTGTTCACATTAATACCGGGCGGAGGTGGTTCTCCTTCGATCACGAACCGGGTGGCTGTAACATTCAGTCGGGCGTTAATATCCGTATCAATATTGGCCATATTCTGTTCCCAGTAAACATTCACATTCATAAACATCTTAAGAGCATAAATACGGGTATCAATGATGGCTTTATCAGTAATATTCTGCGGTGTATCAATAGTAACATAGAAATACCATGTATGACGCCAGGGAAGATGCAAACCCACTTCATCTGAAACAACCGCTCCGTAATTGGCTACCCCATTCTCAAAGGTTGTGGGACTATAATCCTTGGGAAATTTACTCCCGGTATTCGTATTATTAATTACATTCGTTCTGAATTCCTGTTCATCGCCATCCCATATACCATTAGTGTCAAAATAGACATGGACCCGGGCAATATCAGAATCATTGGCCGTTCCGATCTGATGGACAATAATAGCACTTAAAAATGGATAGGTATTGGTTGCCCCTATAGAATTCCTCAAACTTAACTTCTGGATAATCACATTTGTTGAAAGCGGGCCAATATTAGTCTGATCTGTGACAGGAAGTTTTGTGATGGTGAATTTCCCGGGCATACCATAATAGGGCCAGTTCGTCCCGCCCCATTCATTGGTCATTTCAGAAGCATACAGGTTAGAAGATAAAATAAACAGTATAATGAATAAAATTCTCTTCATTGTTTATATTATAATGCAATTATCATGCCATCGTATAATTGTATTATCGTGAAATATGCTCTTGGACTTGAAAAAAAAAGGTATTTTCAGAGGGGTAATATGCAATTTTTTGCATTTATAGGAGGGGGGTTATTAAATTTACACACCCCCTATGAAGTATTTACACACGATGTAAAAGAAAATACATTGAAAGGTTTATAATATCTATGTGGCAAGGATTTCAGCCAACTTTATATAGGAAGGATGGATCTTTTTTTTCTTTGTCCATGTATCTTTCAATAAAACAAGATTTACCTGATCATTCACGATCCCCAGCATTTTGCCGCTTTGCCCTTTCATGATAGCCAGTACAGATTCATACCCCATACGACTGGCCAGAAGTCTGTCCAGGGCTGTCGGGTTTCCCCCTCTCTGGACATGCCCGATAACGCTGACACGGATCTCCCAGTTTACCAGCTTTTCGATCTTTTTCTTTATCTCAAAAGCATTCCCGGCTTCGTCACCTTCGGCAACGATCACGATACTGCTTTTTTTCCCCCGCTTATGACCTTTTTTTAATTTCTCCGTGAGCCCTTTGATATCGGTCAATGTTTCCGGGATAAGGATATCTTCAGCCCCGCCTCCTATCCCGGTATACACGGCAATGTATCCTGAATGCCTGCCCATCACTTCGATCAGAAAGAGCCGGTTATGGGACTGGGCTGTATCCCTTATCCTGTCAATCGCTTCTAATGCGGTATTCACGGCGGTATCAAAACCAATAGTATAATCAGTTCCGTAAAGGTCATTATCTATGGTTCCCGGTACCCCTATCCCCTGAATGGAAAATTCATTGATGAAATCATAAAGCCCTCTGAAAGACCCGTCACCGCCAATTACGATAAGGCTGTCTATTTTGTTCTTTTTCAGGCTCTTGAACGCTTTTTCTCTTCCCTCTTTTTTTAAGAATTCCCTGCACCTGGCTGTATAAAGGATCGTGCCCCCCAGTTTGATAATACCGCCGACAGAGTCCAGATGCATCTCTTCTATATCATTATCTATCATCCCCTGATATCCCCTTTTGATGCCAAAGACCCTGTTCCCATGATAAATGGCTGTTCTCACAACAGACCTGACACAGGCATTCATCCCGGGAGAATCACC
>JAFGFC010000035.1 GCA_016931325.1 Spirochaetota bacterium
AATAATAACAAAAAAGATCAGTGTGTATCCGCCCCTAGGAATTTTTCTTTGAAAAATTCCAGGGACTTTGCCCCTGAAATTGCTTCGCAATTTCTAGGGGTGTTCATCAGTGGTTACTCTTTAGAAATCTCCCTGAAACGTTTGGTGATCCGTGCCCAGTGTGTGCCGGCCCAGTACAGATGCTGGCACTCGGGACATATCCAGAATTCTTCCTGCACCTCAAAGGCATGCCGGGGTATTTTCCCTTTTACTTTTTCTTTTTCAATGGGAATGATCCCGGCATTACATAACGTGCACCGGGTGAACAATTTATCAAAAGGGATCTCAGCTTTGCATTCCTTTAATACCTGCTTCATCTGTTCATCCGCCCTGGCAGAATGGATTTTCACATAGCTTATTTTCAGTTTTTCTTTATTTATTTTGTTGATCAATTTACTGTCCCGGGTAATGAGGACACGGTTCTCTTCCAGGCTCTGTTTGATCATCTGCTCGTAAGAATGCGAGAGGTCCTCTGCGGTATCAAAACCAGCCATCCTCAACAGCCTGACCAGTTTGCCCAGATTATTATCACATATGAAATTCATCGAAAAATAGTTCCAAAATAACCGAATAATTCACCGGAAAGATATTTTACATTCCGGCTATCTCCTGACTTTTTGGACCTTAGATAGGAATTCTTGACCCCGTCTTTGTATCTGTCTTTATGGGGCAAGCGCAGATTCATATATCCATATTCAATCCCGCGGCTGCTTTTATGGACATACTTGATAGTCCCATCCTTCTGTATGTCCACGGCCATGGCGATATGCGTGAAAAGGTCATCCACCCTGCGGTTTCTGTTCTTATCATAGGTATTGTGAAAGAAAATAAAATCCCCTTCTTTCAGATTCAGGAAGGAGCGAAAGATCTTGTTGTATTGCTTTAACGTATCGAACATGATCTTGACGCCGTTAGCGCCTTTTATTTTAACCGCCTGTTTCTCAAAAATGGAGATATTGTTCGCCTTCATGATCGCCATCATGAGCCCGGAACAATCATAGGAAAACGTTTCTCCCTTAACTGAAAGAGCCCTCTTCCCCACAAAGGAACCGGCGCTTTCCACCACGTTCTTACGCAAGGCCTCGATCTCACGGGCTGTCATTTTACGCATTTGTTCGCCCCACAGGGAAAGAACAGTTAAACCCAGCATGATAACGGTTAATATGATCTTTTTTCTCTTCATTCTATTTCTCGATCATCTTTTTTACTTTTAGAAAATCCTGCCTGGTATCAACACTGACCGTATCATATTTTGTTTCAACCACATCCAGGGTATACCCGTTCTCCAGCCATCTCAGCTGTTCCAGCTTTTCTGTTCGCTCAAGACAGGATGGTTTTAATTTCACGATCTTTAAAAGCACATCCCTGCGGTAAGCGTAGATCCCCAGATGCTTATAAGCCGGCGTTCCCTTATGTTCACGGTCAAAGGGGATAGGGGAACGCGAAAAATAGAGGGCCTGTTTCTTTTTATTAAGAACGGCTTTGACAACTGAAGGGTCATGTATCTGTTTTTGATCAGATATCTTTTTTACGACAGTTAAAATCTCGATCTTTTTTTTCGATCGTTTCAAGGCATCTATGACCTGATCAATGATCTGAAATTTGATCAGAGGTTCATCCCCCTGGACATTGATAAAATAGTCAAAACTTTTTTTAGCGGCCACCTCCCCTATCCGGTCTGTCCCTGACCGGTGCCGGGTGGAGGTTAAAATAACTTTGGCCTTACAGGCCTCCATGGCCTGTTTTATCCGGATATGATCGCATGCGATAAAGACCTCATCCGAGCGGCTTTTCATGGTATGGCTCCAGGTATACCACAGGAGGGGCTTGCCGTTGATGGGTAAAAGCATCTTGTCCTTCAGCCTGGTGGAAGCCAGACGCGCGGGAATAACACAGGCGATCTTCACTTTTTTCTCCGGATCCTGTTGATCAGGTTGGTTGTGGAATATCCCTTGATCACAGGTAAAAGCACGACTTTTCCTTTGAACTGTTCCACGACCTTTCTCTCCCTGATCTGATCCATGGAATAATCCCCCCCTTTGGTATGGATATGAGGTTTTATCAGGGAAATGATCTTCTTCGGGTCCCTTTCATGAAAGATAATGCAATAATCAACACACTTTAAACTCGCCAGAACCTCACATCGTGCGAACTGGGACACATAAGGACGTGACCGGTCTTTGAATTGTTTCACTGAACTGTCGCTGTTCACGCCTACGATCAGAACATCACCCAGTTCTCTGGCTGATCGCAGATAACGGATATGTCCGATATGAAGAATATCAAAAACGCCATTGGTAAAGACGATCCTCTTCCCCTTCTTTTTTAAAGACCCTGCCAGATGCGCGATTTTTTGATAGTCCATAAAGATACCGGATCGTTCATCCTGCCCCATGATCCATCGGGCGGCCTGGTCCACGTTCTTAACGGTCCTGTCAGGACGGCATCTGGAAGAAATCGGATTTTTTTTATTCTGAATATAGATATTGGCTTTCAGCCCGGCTTTCACGCCGGCTGTTATATCACTCTCTTTATCTCCGATCATCCAGGAGGCCGCCAGATCGATGTCCAACTCCCCGGCTGCCTTGAGGATCATACCCGGATTGGGTTTTCTGAAATGTTCTCCTTCTTTATATCGTTTCTCCCGGGCTTCAGGATGATAGGGAGAATAGTAGACCCGGGAGATAAGGATCCCTTTCTGTTTGAATATTTTCAGGATGATGTTGTTTATCCGGTGGAACTGGCTTTCCGTGAAATAACCCCGTCCGATACCGGACTGATTGGTCACAACAACAAGGAGATATTCTTTTTGCAGAGCCTTCAATCCGTCGATCGTATGGGGAAGGATATTGATCCTGTCAGGATGATCAAGATAGTGCGCATCTTTTATAATGGTGCCATCTCTATCTAAAAAAACAGCGCGGTTCATTCGTCTTTCACGGCCTGGATTAATTTTTTAGCCGAGATCGTGGTTGTCCCTACTTCTCCCACCACAATACCCGCGGCAAAATTGGACAGCACGGCTGATTCTTCAATATCAAGGCCCGAGGCCAAAGCAGCCGTTGCCGTGGAGATCACGGTATCACCCGCGCCTGTTACATCATACACTTCGAGAGCATGAGTCGGAATATGACGGGGAGCCTTTCCCTTCTGAAAAACGGTCATCCCGTCCTTTGACTGTGTGATGAGCAGGGATTTCAACTGCAGTTTTTTCATGATCGCCTTACCGGCCACATAGATATCGTCCTGGGACAGGATCTTTTTCCCCAGAGCCTGCGATACTTCATTATGGTTGGGAGTGATCAGGTTCACGCCTTTATAAAGAAAGAAATGCTCGATCTTGGGGTCGACCGTAATGATCTTGGAATACTGCCTGGCGGTTTTGATCACATTTTCTATCACAGGGGGAACGACAACACCTTTGCCGTAATCCGACAGGATCACCGCATCCATCTGTCTGATCTTTTCCTTCACAAAGGAAATGATCTTTTTAATGGTCTCCGGTTTGATGGGCCGGGCCTTTTCCCTGTCCACCCGCACGACCTGCTGTTGATGAGCCACAATCCTGGTCTTCCGGCTGGTCGGCCGGCCGGCTTCTTCGATCAGGCCCTCAACATTCACTTTTTTCTTTTTCAAATAGTTCTTTATGAATTTGCCGGAATTATCCTGGCCAATAACGCCGCAGACAAAAACACTGGTCCCCAGGTCCGCCAGGTTGTTCACCACATTGGTGGCCCCGCCGGGGATCTTACTGTCCTTTTCCACCACGACCACCGGTACAGGGGCTTCCGGCGATATCCGGGATACCGTACCCCAGATATATTCGTCGATCATAACATCCCCGATGACCAGTATCTTCCTGTTCCTGAAACCTTCAACACTTTTTCTGACCAGTTCTTTGATCTTTTGCGTCATTATCTAACCTCTTTTTTTAGAATATCAATATAACGGATACACAGAAAATAGTCAATTCAAAATTTTGTTCAAAAGCCTCAAACAGGCGGCCACAGTCCGCTGTCTCACCTTTTTGCGGCTGCCCTGAAAAATAAAATGAAATACCTTTGTCCTTTTTTTAAAATAAACAGCGATAAAAACCGTGCCCACAGGCTTTTTAGCTCTTCCCCCGGCGGGGCCGGCAATGCCTGTCACAGCCAGCGATATATCCGATCGGAACAGTCGCGCCGCTTTCCCGGCCATTTCTCCGGCTGTCTGCCGGGACACAGCACCGTACTGCCTGAGGGTGGAGGCTCTGACACCCAGTATCCTTATTTTAGATTCATTGGAATAGCTCACCAGAGAACCCTTGAAATAATCGGAAGCGCCTGCCCGGTCGGTTATGGCCTTGGCCAGCCATCCGCCGGTGCAGGACTCGGCGAAAGCGAGTGTCAGTCTTTTTTCACGTAATGTACAGGCGATATTGTTTAATAATGATCTTGATCTTGACACTGAAGAAAAAATACTAATAAAATATTAGATTTTCAAGCTAGTTGCCGGAAAGTTTCTTTAAATTCTTCTCCAGGCCGGAAAGGTGTATATCAAAGGTATAATCATAGTCCCAGTCCACTTCCTTATCCCGGTTCTGGATGGACCAGAGTTCGTCCTCTAAAAAATCCATATCTATCCGGACATCGATCTTTGACGCCTCACCGGCCCAGGCCAGTACTCTGGGCCAGTACTCTCTGGCGAGATTATAATAAAATTTCGCAATGTTCAGGCTTTTAATGAGGTCCTCTTTGAACGGCATGTTAAAATGGTAAATGATCCGTTTATCATATAGCCGTCCCAGGTAAAGGTAGTTCTGCATGATCTTTAAATTGAGATGCATCTTTAAGAGGTTCCTGTACTTGGTTTCCTCCTGGGGGGTTTTCAAAAGGCACAGGGCTTTTGACGCATGGCGGAAAGGAGAGATAAGACCTTTTTTAAGAAAATAGACATTCAGATGGATCTCGTCCTCGCCATAGTACATCCGTTTGGCATAAAGGTCATAATAATCCTCCAGGAATTCAGGGGGTTTCTTATTAATAAAATAAACGCCGTAGAGCGCAGGCCCTTTCAATCCTTTGGCCGCATTGGTCATCACCTCAGCAGACAAGGTGAGCGTTCCCAGTATAACCGTTAAAATTATTATAATTAACTTTTTCTTCATGATCTTTGTTCTTTCTTTAATCTGTAATACCCACAGGGTACCCTGTCTGTAATAAAAAATTATTCAGGAATAATAATGATCTCGACCCGCCGGTTCTTCTTCCTCCCTTCCTCTGTACGATTATCGGCAATGGGGTTCTCTTTTCCGTATCCTTTATACGATCCCTGTTTGGGATCAAGATAATTCTTTTCAAGCAGATAATCCAGAACGCTTTTGGCTCTCTGCTCGGACAATTTCATGTTGAATGACTGGCTGCCTATGTTATCCGTATGCCCTTTCATGATCACAGGGTAATCTTTATATTTCTGCAGCACTTTGCCGATATTGTCCAGTTTCTCCTTGGCCTCTTCGGTCAATGTGTGGCTGTTGTACTCGAAGTAAATATCCCCGAACTGTACAACCACGCCCTCTTCTGATTTTTTTACATCAAGCTCCTTGTCCTCTTTTTTAAAATTATCAATGATCTTTTCTTTCTCTTTTTCCTTATCCGCCACCGCCTGTCTTTTATTATAATAGCCTTTCAGTTCCCCTTTATACTGGATCACGGTCCCGTCAGGATAGATAAACCCTATATCGTAGACATTTTCGATATAATGGGGCAATTCCTTTTTCACATCATACCAGAGCGTGGAATAAGAGCTGCCTACGAATTTATAGGGGATATCCGTATACCGGATCTGGGTAACATGATTGAGCAGATAATTGAATACGATCTTGGCTGTGGGAAAAGATAATTTTTTATCATCCATCCCGACGAATTGATAATTGACCTCGACCGGCACCGGCACCGGCGGCTTGAACTCCATGATCTCCAGCCCTTTCTGTTGCCACATGAACCCCGGCTCGATCATTTTGTCAGGGAAAACCGGGATATCCCGGATAGTGGGCATGATATACTCTTCCGGCACCGTATAAAAACCCCGGTTGTCCATATAGAAATTCAGGTTATAGACCTCGTTCAACTGGAACGCCGAGTCGGTATGCAAAGGCCTTTGATAGGAATAATAACGCCCTTTTAAAAGATATTTGGATCCGTTCTGCAAGATAGGGACTAAAGCGACGTAATCGCGTATCTCTCTCTGCCGGACAATTTGCCCGTTCTTGATAATGGTCTGGTCCGTATATTTATCCACCGTGAACAGTTCCCCTTTCTTGAAATTCCAGATGAATTTATATTCCTGTGGCGCGCCAAAAGATGTAAGGGGAACGATCAAGCACAGTAATAAAAATAACCGTTTCATTTCATCTTTATTATCGTCAAATCAATAAATCTTTTAATAGAAACCATTTTTTTCTAGTAAATTTCAAGAAATGTATTTCAATTTACGTAATATTAGATATTTTTGGTCGAATCCTATTCGTCCCTGAGGATTCGCCCCGATGCACTTCCTGTCCTTAGAAATGCGACCCTGTGGAATTTCTTTGAAATTCCCATGGCTGAGTCCTAGGAATCGCCAAAGCGATTCCTAGGGATGCATCGAACGTCGAACCTCGAACGGGGGAACCTTTATACATCCATGTTTATTAATATTCTCTATCTAAATATTAGTTGTTTTTTTATTCCAATTGTGGTATAATAGTGTTTGAATTGATTTTTTCGGAGGCTGACCATGAAAAAAGGTATTATCTTATGTCTCATAATACTTTTTGGAACAACTTTTCCTTCTTATGCCATAATATATTATGTATGTAAATCAGGGTGTTCTACCAATACAAACATAAATGTTGTCTTACCAAAACTCATCAGGGGTGATACTATCGAGATCCAGGATAATGGTATATATCACCAGGCTATTCCCCTGATAATCATTTCCAACGACATCACGATCAGAGGGAAGGAGGGGTTTCGTCCTACAATCTATTATGGCGATGGTGTCGTCAGCATATTCGCCACTAACGTGACTCTGAAAAATCTCGAGATCCATATGGGCACGCCGGCCATGTCTTATCCAGTCCTGTATATCAAAGGCTGGAATAATGTTGTTGATAACTGCCGCATCACCGCTAATGGGAATATGGGCGCTAATGTGGGCATCAGCCTGGCTCACGGCTCGTTCAGCAATATCATAAAGAATTGCGATATTGGCGATTATCTGACCTCCGGCATCGTGTTGTCCAACGGGGCGCAGGATAATGAAATCTTCAAGAATGATATCCATGATCTGACCTACGGCATACAGGTATTGTCTGCTGATTATAATGATATTTATCAGAACTATCTACACGAGCTTGATGAAATCGGTATTTATCTTGAGACCAGTTCGCGCGTCGACATGTTCTATAATCTGATAGTGAACTGCCATAGCTACGGGATAACTAACGACGACTCGTCTGATATCAATATTTTCAACAATACCATCGTCAAAAACAATGTGGGGATCGGTTCCTATTTCTTCAGCAGTTATTATCATTATTATAAAAATAATATTGTGTATAACAATGCCATATCTGATTTCTCCATCAACAGTACGGCCATGGATGCCCATATGAATATCGAGAATTGCTGTTTTTTAACCCTGCGGCAAAACGGTAATATATATACCCATCTGGATTTCAATACCAAGCAGGATCCCCATTTTGTGAACTATGCGGGAAATGATTTTAATCTTTACCCGCCTTCCCCCTGTATCGATACAGCCCAGCATATAAATTATCTGCAGGATTATGGCGTGGATATCCCGGTTTATAATTATGCCCGGGACATGGGCGCTTTAGAGTACCAGCCTGTGTCTCCGCCGGCTGCCATGCAGAGCCGCTACATCCGGTTGTCCGCCAATAAATTCACCAAAGGGCAGACCACCACGATCTATATCGCCAACATTGAAAAACTGGCTGCAAGCCCGGACGAAGATGATGAGGAAAATGGTCACCATGACGATCATAGGGAATTCTTCGAGTACGAGTCTACTCCGGATGTCTATTTAAAACTGGTTATTTTTGATATCCGTGGCAAGATTATAAAAAATATCTATGAAGGCAATATCAGTTCTGTTGTTGTTCCTTCGTTCAACTGGGACGGAAAAGATAATGATGGCGAGTATGTGGGAGCCGGGCTGTATGTCGTGAAAGCCCGGATCAACAATGTTCATACAACGGCAAAGCTCTTCTTTGTTCCGTGATCTTTTCCGATCTTATTCCGGGATGCCGATACGGTTCGGCGGCCAGTACTTTAATAAAGGTTTTCCCCGTATATACCGGTGCGTTAAAAATCCCCAGAAGCGGCTGTCTGAAGAATTGTCACGGTTATCCCCCATGACGAAATAACAATCTTCATTGGCCACGTAGACAGTCTCTTTCACCTTGCTTAAACTTTTATTGTAAAGGTCAAAATACTCTTTTATGATCTCCCTGGAATAATAGGAGAGGATCTTTTTATTCTCAATGAAATTATTATTGACATAGATCCTGTCGCCTTTCAATACAATACGGTCCCCTTTTTTCGGAATAATGATCGGGCCCATGTTGTCACGTTGTGACTCGGACTCATCCAGCACAAAAGGCGAATTATGATGCTTGCTCCATCCGTACTTTAACCACGGTTCATTGATCTGTTTTCCGTTTATATAGATCACTTTATTTTTGATCTGGAAAGTCTCACCCGGCAGGCCGACAAGGCGTTTAATATAATCTTTTGACGGGTCCTCCGGATATTTAAAAATAATAATATCCCCTCTTTTCGGTGTCCTGAACGCCGGCAGCCGCACATTCACGATCGGGATCATGATCCCGTAAGTGATCTTCTCGACGAGCAGATGATCGCCTATGGTCTGAGCATGATTTTTACTGGGTTCGGCGCCGATCAGAGTGGGTTCCATTGATCCGGTAGGGATCTTGTAAGCCTGGACAAAGAAAGCCCTGATAAAAAGGGCCATCAGCCCGGCGGTAATAATGGTCTCGATCCATTCTTTCAGTACATCCACAAAGGTTCGTTCATTTAAATTCTTATCTTTTGACCTGAAAAACATCATCTTCACCTCATCTGTATTATTGTTAAATGGTATCCTCTATCCGCAATACCTTTGGTTTTTCTTTTACCACATCAAGTTTCTGTATCGCCTTGATGGCGTCCTGTATATCGGCTTCTTTTGATTCATGTGTCAGCATCACAATGGGCACGACCTTCTGCCCTGTCTCTTTCTGCAGAACAGAACACAGGCTGATATTATTCTTACCCAGGATACCCGAGACTTTTGCCAGAACACCGGGTTTATCGATGGTCCCGAACCTGAGATAATACCGGCTCTTGGTATCCCTGTAATCCTTCATTTTAATATGACTCTGGTGACTGTAAAACCTATCGTAAAATTTAGACTCATTATTAATAATTTTTTTAGAGATCTCCACAATGTCAGCCAGAATCGCCGAAGCGGTGGGCAAAGCCCCGGCCCCTTTCCCGTAAAAGATCTGAGACCCGGTCGCGTCCCCGTCGATCAGTATGGCGTTATACTCGTTCTTTATAGCGGCCAGTGGTGAAGAACGATGGATCAGAGTGGGATTGACATGACATTCATAGGTCCGGCTGGCCTTGTCAAATTTAGCAATGGCTAAGAGTTTCAGTCTGTAGCCCAGATCAGAAATATAGACAATATCCGCCAGGTCGATCCTGTCAATGCCCTCGTAATATATCTTTTTGAATTCAACAGGGGTATTAAAAGCGAACGACGCCAGGATCTGTAATTTATGCGCGGCATCGATGCCTTTGATATCAAAAACAGGATTGGCCTCGGCAAAACCGAGATGTTGCGCCAGTTTGAGAGCGTCAGAAAACTCTAAAGCGTTCTCTTCCATCTTGGTCAGGATGAAATTAGTGGTCCCGTTCACGATCCCGAAGATATTCTTTATCTTATTGGCGATCAATGATTCGCGTATCACCTTGATAATGGGAACGCCGCCCGCCACAGAAGCTTCAAAACCGATAAAGATATTTCTTTTATAAGCCGCCTGAAAGATCTCGTCACCTTTCTGCGAGAGTAAAGCCTTGTTGGCGGTCACAACATGTTTGCCTTTTTTAATGGCTTCCAGAATATACTCTCTGGCCTGGGAAGTCCCTCCGATCAATTCCACAATAATGTGGATGGCCGGGTCATTCAGGATATCATTAGCGTTCTTTGTGAAAATATTTTTATCCACATTCAGAACCTGCTGACGCCTTTGGTCCAGGTCGCATACTTTCTGCAGGTTGATCCTGACGCCGGTCTTTTCAAAGATAATATTTGAATTCTTCCTGACCAGCTGCGCCACACCCTGTCCCACAGTTCCGGCTCCGATTAATCCGACATTGATAATATTCATAGATTGAAAATATAATTGAATGGCACAGGAAAGTCAATTTAAAAAATCGAACGTTCGAGGTCAACGAACAGGATGTTCGTTGGGTCAAATCTATCATGGATGGTATAGATTTGACCACGACGTTCGAGGTTCGACTCGCAGGAGGTGAGTCGGGTCAGATCCGTCAAGGATGACTAGGATCTGACCATTATGTTGTTGGTCAAATCCTGACCATCCTGGTGGATTTGACCCGATACACATCCTGTGCATCGAATCTCGAATTTCGTAATTCGAATTATATAATAACGACAAGAACTATCATCTTTGAAAAATAAAAAATAGTGGAAAAGGGGGGAAAAAGGATATAAGTTTAGCCTTGTGGTCAAGCCGGATCAAGTGAGGTTATAATATGTTCATATTATTTATTATCCTGTTCCTTTTGTATACACCATCTTATCTTCCTGCGCAGAGCAGCACAAAGATCATTAACCTTTCCTATCCCAAAGGCACTTCATTTCTGAATTCCGTTGCCGGCAGGCCCATAAAAGAGATCAGGGTCCAGGTCAAAAAAGGGGACAGGAATGCCGGGAATGCGAAAGTGCTTTTCCGGACCGTCCTGGCGCCCAAGAAGAGTTCTTGCCATCTGGAAAAAGAACTGGTCCTGACGGATAAACAGGGAATAGCCGAGACCGCCCTATCCGGTCCCCTGCCCAAGGGAGATTATGTTATTTCTGCATCACTGCCGGCTGAACCCTATGTTGAACCTGTTTCCATCGAGCTCAAGGTTTATTCCTCAATGTGGCTGGTTCTTGTCGTTATCGGGCTTTTGGGCGGCCTGGGTATGTTCCTCTACGGCATGAAACTCGGCGCGGACGGATTGCAGAACGTTGCGGGCAACAAGATGAAGACCATTATAGCGGGATTCACGACCAATCCCGTGCTGGGTCTGACCGTGGGCATTCTGGCCACCGCCGCGGTGCAGAGCTCCAGCGCCACTTCCAGCATGTGTGTGGGTTTTGTGTCCGCCACCCTGATGACCTTGAGCCAGTCGTTCAGCGTCATGCTGGGCGCCCGGATTGGAACGACCATCACAGCCCAGCTCATTGCGTTCAAGATCGCGGACTATGCGCTCCTTCTTGTGATCGCGGGTTTCATTCTGCTGGTGAGCGGCCGCAAAAAAAAGCTGCAGTTTTTAGGTACTATTCTCATCGGATTCGGGTTCATCTTTTTTGGTATGGGTGTTATGTCAGAAAGCATGATGCCCCTGCGTTCTTATCCTAGCTTTACCAATGCCTTGATCGCGCTGAATAAACAACCCCTGCTGGCGCTCCTTTTCTCCACTCTGTTCACCGCCCTTATCCAGTCCAGCGGCGCCACCGTGGGCCTGTGCATGGTCTTTGCGGACCAGGGGCTCATGGACCTCAATTCAGCCATGCCTCTGGCCATGGGCGCCATTATCGGCACGACCATGACCAGTATCCTGGCTTCCCTGGGCGCGAACAGGGAAGGGAAGAGAGTCGCCGTAGCCAATGCTCTTTTTGCCATTCTATGCTGTGTGGTCTGTTTCCCTTTTTACCGTTCCATCAACAACCTGGCCATCAAAGTAACATTACTCATGGGTACGGATTCCATTACCAGGCAGGTAGCCAACGCTTATACACTGTTGTCCATTTTCGGCAGCGTTATTTTTCTGCCGGTCTTAAAAATCTTTGAAGTGCTCATGCTCAAGATCATGCCTGTCGATCCCGAGACCCTGAAGAAATTCAAACCCCAGTATCTGCAGGAAGGATTTGATAATTCGCCGGACATTGCCCTGGACCTTTCCAAAAAAGAGATACTTCGCATGGGAAGTATTGTGAAGGCTATGATCGAGCTGGTCCCTGTGACCTTTGAAAAGAGGGATGATGTGATCGTGAACCAGGTGATAAAAGAAGATGACAAAGTGGATATCCTGGATGAGGCCATCCGGCCTTATCTGAATAAAATGGCCCGGGGCGGGCTTTCCACGGACCAGACCAATCAGTACATGGCCCAGCTTTACTTCACCAATTACCTGGAAGGCAGCGGCGACATTATTGTGAAAAACCTCATGCATCAGGCCGGCAAATTGATCCATGAGGACTTTGCCTTCAGCCAGACGGAACTGGACAAGCTCAGGGACTTCAACAGCAAGGTCCAGGAATTATTCTCAACCGTCATGGAATCATTTGAAAAAAAGGACCACGAACTGGCCGAAAGGGTGAACCAGCTTTATATGAAGCTGGAACGCATCGGCAAAAAGATCCAGCAGGACCATTTTGTGAGTCTGCAGGGCGATGACAGCCAGACCATCTCGCGCAGTTCGGTTTTCCTTGATTCGATCAACGGCCTGTTAGCCCTGGCGGGTCAGGTGAACAGCATGGCTAAGGTCATCATAGAACAGTTATAGGGAGATAAAATATGGAAAAAATAGAGATTTTAAAGAATACAGGGATATTCACGGACCTGGAAAAAAAAGAACTCGAGATGGTATCCCAGTTATGCCAGGTCAAAGAATTCGAGGAGAACACCGAGATCTTTCACGAAGGCGATACAGGCCAGGAACTGTTTATCCTGATCGAAGGCCGGGTGGTGATCGAGATCCATCTGAAACTGAAATCCGAGAAAGCAGCCGTGCATACAGTAGACAAAGGTCATGTCTTCGGTGAAGTGGCGCTTGTGGACGGCGGGCCGCGTTCCGCCTCGGCCACGACCGTAAAGCCGTCCCGGTTACTGGTCCTTAACAAAACGGACCTGGATAAACTGATCGAGACCAACCCGCGTATCGGCTACATCATCCTGCGTAATTTCAGCAAGATCCTCTGCGGCCGCATCCGAAAGACCACCCGGGAGTTGCGCTCCAGCCTCATCTTTGCCTGAATTTTGCCGGCCTGTCACTTTTATCCTTATCACATCCTATGTTCTCTGTCTTTTTTCGCCGGATCATAAGAGAAAACACCAAATTCATTAATATTTGTCATCAGGGTAAAGTATAGATTTGTCTGCGCGAAATTGTATGACGGCTGGTATGGCGAGTCCTTTTTTATATAAATGTACCCTTTGTGTTTCATATATTTCTTGCAGTCTTGCTCCAGGTCTTTCCAGAATGAATACTGTATCCGGGTAAAATATTTAGGTTGAGTATAATAGGCTACGACAGGAGCGAATTCATTAATGTAAATATACGAATCAGGATATTGTTTTATTAGATTTTTCAAATAATTAGATAATTGAATCCTTGAATTACCGTAATGTTTTGTGTCCAGATAAATATTATTATTCTTTTTATCCCGGCTTGCCATTATTTTTAATCTATGGATCCAATGATAATATCTCTGCATCCAATCATCGGCAAAATAAAAATTCCATGAGCTATAGGACAAGACGATCAGAGCCATAAGCAGATAAGTGATGACGTATTTACTGTATCTGTTTTTATCGATGCCAGGCCTTTGAATGATAAATTTGATAAAAATAGAGACACCGGCTC
>JAFGFC010000036.1 GCA_016931325.1 Spirochaetota bacterium
AATGTTAAAAAAATTACAGTTATTAATCTTTTTACTTTTTATATTGATCGTCTCCATCATGGCTCAGGATCTTCAGGTCACCTATGTTAAAAAGTATCCTTCCCAAAAAGAAGGGAAGGTGAAAGCCTATGTGCATTTCAAGTTGAATAATGTGATCATGATAAGGGATGCTAAAGTGATCGATGGACAATATGGAAAATTTGTGGGTATGCCTTCAATAAAGGTTAAAGAAGAATGGAAGGATATCTGCTTTCCCATTACCAAAGACTTAAGAAGCCATATTACTGATTCGATCCTGAATGACAAATTCAGTTCTCTTGAAACGTCCAAGCAAAAAGTGGATGTAACAGAAATCAAGATATACAGGATAAAGGATGCCAAGGGGAAAGTAAAGGCCTTTTGTTCCATAACATTAAATAAGGTTTTTGTTATAAAGGAAATAAAGATCATTGAGGGGTCAAAAGGACTTTTTATAGGATGGCCCAGTTATAAAAAAAGCGGAAAATATAAAACTGTAGTTTATCCTGTAAAACAGAAGAAAGAAATAGAACAATTGATCCTTAAAAAATATAACCAGGACTAGATCCTGAAGAATTAGAAGAATCATCTTTCTTTTTAGTGGCCTGGCCCCCGCTCCTGGCAAAACTGGGAATGGCTTTAATAAAATCCTGTTCTGTTTTAAATACTTTGAAAAAAGCCAAAAGCTTTGTCATACTGAATATCCTTTCAATTTCAGGGCTCATATTCATCAGTATAACCTGGCCTCCTATCTGGCGAAGCTTGCTCATCAATCCAATAAATGATCCGATACCGGAAGAATCAATATAAGCCAGTTCTTTCATATCGATCACAACATATTTTGTCCCTTTTTTGATCTCATCCTCAAAAATCTCTTTAACCGGTTTGATATTATTTAAATCCAGACTACCTGAAATAGCTAAAATGACAAATTGATCTTTGGTACGTTTCGTAATCTGCATATTATTTCCCTTAAAGTATCGCGTTTAATAAAATAAAAATAAAATCATTTGTCAAGATAATTTTCGGCGGTTTTCGCCGTGTCATAGAGTGTTTTTTCAAACTTCGATGACCCTTGAAGGATTTATTTTAGCGATATTTTTACTGCCGGTAAGGATCATGACCTCTATCAATTCCTGCACTATTTTATTCACAAACAGTTTAATTCCATCTAAACCTCCTCCAACAGCCGCAATGGCGACAGGACGGCCTAAAAGAACAGCATCAGCTCCCAGCGACAGACATTTAAAAACATCCCTGCCATTTCTGATACCCCCGTCAGCCATGATAAGACACTTCTGTTTCACACTTTGCGCTATCTGGGGCAGCACATCAAGTGTTCCCGGCATGTCATCCATGACCCGTCCACCGTGATTGGATACGATTATGGCTTTGGCCCCCGCCTCAACAGCCTGAATGGCATCCTCTTTATCCATTATCCCTTTGACAATAAAAGGAAGTTTGGTACAATGGCTCAACTCTTCCAGATCTTTCTTGCTCTTGGGTGAAACACTCTGGTTTTTTAACTTCATTGTAACGAATCGGGCGGCATCCACATCACATCCGGTTGCCAGACACCCAATGGATTGAGCTTCCTGTATCCTTTTAATGACCTGTTTCTGATCACTTCGGGGTTTAAAAATCGGAATACCCCAGCCATCCGCCTCTTCAATGGATTTGAGCCCGATCAGATACTGTTCCGGGTCAGCGCCATCTCCTACCATGGCAATAGATCCAAGATCACGAAAAGCATTAACCACAATCCTGTCATATTCCAGTTCATCCATAGCATTATTCATATTCACATCGGTTCCCGTTATAGGAGCGGCTATGATCGGTATGGCCAATTTATATCCGAATATTTTTATAGAAAGATCAGGTGCGGATACATTATGGATAACCCTGGTATTTATTCGGTATTTTTTAAATGATTCCATATTGGCCTTGAAAGCATTTCCTTTTCCAACAGCTCCCATTCCTGGTATTAGACCGGCACAGGATTTTCCATCACAATCTTCACAGGCGAAACATGATCCTTTAAAAAGTCTTTGGGCTTTTAACCGTATCTCCTCTTCTGTTATATGGGGGGTTGGACCCACTTCTACTTTGATCATTTTGAGTGCTTTATCCACAATTTTCAGACAATCTTTTCGATTCTTCGCTACCCCGATCACATTACCAGCTTTCTCGACATTGCTGGTCGGGCTATGAAATATATCCCCTGTTCTTACTCTTAAAAAGATCTCTGCAATACCGGGGATCTTTTTGGCTTCTTCGATCCCTGAGACACCAAGCACAAGCCCTACCTGAGGGATAATGGCCTTTTCAACAGCTACCTTTTGAAATTTAGGACGTAATTCATTTTCCGTCACCTTCTGACCCAAGGCGATCTTGATCGCTGCTTTTATCAGGTTAACGCCGGTTGAAAGAGGATAGGTATAAGCGGACATAAATCCACCGGAAAGCCTGGCTGCAATTTCACCTATCATGGCTCCTTTTGAAGTAATCTTTATATCTCCTTTGGCCGCTCCCAGACTTAACCCTAAGGCTTTTATGCCTCTTTTAAACACATCAACAGCTTCTTGTTGTTTGGCCTGCGGAAGCTCGGAAGGCATAATATGCCCTATCTCCACAAAAAAAGGTTCAAGATCGATCATACGGTCGGCAATTCCTGTAATATGTATCTTGCCATTAAAGAGAAGAGCATCAATGCTCAGTTCCAGACCATCCATGTATTCTTCAATGATCACTTCACCACTGGGAGAATATTTTTTAGCATGATCAAACTTTTCCTGGATCTCGTCCACATCATCGATCTTTATAACCCCTCTGGCACCCATGTTGTCCGAAGGTTTGATGACAAAAGGAAATTTATGTGTGGTGGCAAACCGATAGGCATCTTCCACACTCCAGCATTCGTTAAAATCTGGAATGGGAACATTCTGTTTTTTTAATTTATTCCTCATTTTTATCTTATTGGTAGCTCCTTCAGCCGCCTCAAATTTTATGCCAGGTAAGTTCAATGCATTAGCCACAGCCGCCACGGTCATGGCCGCATCTGTCCCTACTGTTATGACACCATCGATCCCGTCCTTGAAAGCATACTGTTTGGCTAATCGGACATTCCCCTCCATATCTTTGGTGCTCATGATAAGAGGAACATCGGCTATCTTCAGTCCAGGAGCATCTTTATTGTAATCCGTCACAATGGTTTTCAGGCCCATTTGTTTGGCAATTTCAATGACCGGTACCTGTAAAACTCCGGCGCCAATAATCATTAATCTTTTTGATGAAACCATAGTATGTATTCCGCAGACAAGCAGCCGTCCAAGCCCCGTGAAAATTGACCCTGTGGAATTTCAAAGAAATTCCTCGGGAAAAAATTTCTCAGGAAGCCTTCAGGCTCGAAATTTTTTATCAATTCTCATTGTATTCATAATTTAATTATTTCGATCTCGCCCGTATCAATATTAAGAATACCCACTGTCGGTTCACCGGTTACCCAACCGCCTGTTTCACCAATATTGATAATAGTACTTGAATTAACTTTCCTTATATCACTTTTATGTGTATGGCCGTACAGGATATAGTCATATGAACCGCTTCGGGCCAGGGATTCAATGCCAACCGGTTCATGCATCATAATAAATTTTTTCTTATTGATTTCGAACGAATAGCCCGGCGGATGAAAGGTTCCTTTCCCTTTGAATTTCTCGACCAGAAATACTTTTTCCCCATCATTGTTGCCAAAAACCAGATCTATGGGACAGTGTAAATGTTGAAATTCCTTGAACGTGATGGGAGATATAATATCACCACAGTGGAATACCCGTTCCACCTTTTTATTATTAAAAAGGGTGATGGCTTTTTTAATATTATCCATGTGTTCGTGTGTATCGCTCATAATGCCAATCACCATCGTCTTTTCCTCCAGGAGAGAAGATATGGGTTTAATTTAACATGTAAAATAATAAAAGTAAATAAATTTATAAATGTCAAAATGATCAAAAGATCGACAAGCCCCAGAAGGGGAACTATAAAGGTAGCGACAATGATAGCGCCCAGAGAGGAAGCCACAAGGTCTACTCCATTTACACGTCCCGCCGAATAACGGTTATCAGAATATAATTTAACCGCCACAGGGAATTGGATCCCGCTTAAAATACTGAACGCCAAAACAGCGATAAGGAACATGACATCCTGAATAAATTCAACAGGAACAGCCTGGATGAGGCGATACCAGAGATATATCAAAAAGGGAATAAAAACAAATCCTAATTGTATCCGGGTAAATATAGATTCTCTCTCTGACTTCATTCTTTGATAAAGAAAACTTCCGATGGCCAATCCCGCCATAAAGCTGAAAATAACAAGACCGACATTATGATATAAAAAGCCTCTGACAATCTGATATGTCAGGATGGCAAATATCTCAAGCGAGATCTCTGTAAATCCAATGCTCCCGATTGATAAAAGCACGGCATCTTCTTTTCGTTTAATGAAAAAGAAGAGGACCAGAAAGATCACCAAAAGACATCCGATAACGTGTGCCTTCTTGATGTGATATAATCTTGAAAAAATATTTTTGGTAATCTGGTTGAAGCGGGTAGACCATAACGTGATATTATAATAATAACTGATAGGGACAAGGTCTGTATTGATCTTGGCCTTCCTGTTCAGCGAGTTTTTCAGGTTATTGATCCTGAAAGGATCAAAATTAAAGATTATATAATATTTTTTAAAATATTCTGAAGTGATATCATTGGATAAAACCCGTCTTTCCAAAGTGGCGGGATCAGCGCTCAGGACATTGTCAGCCGGACAGGCCAGGAAATAATTATCATCTCCCGGAAGGACCATAACATCTTTAAAAATCTTCTTTACCGTATTGAAAAGGCTACCCGTATACATCCCCTGCACCGGGCTTATAAAGTTCTCACTTGAAGTGATCCGGAACATGAAAAGGCCTTCCCGATTCAGTTTCTGTTTGACCATTTGAAAAAATTCCTTTGTATAGAACCGGTTGATTTGAAGATTAACAGGATCAGGCAATGAAAGAATAACCGCATCAAATTTTAACCTTGTCCTTTGCATAAAGTACCTGGCATCGCCGGTAAATACCATGACCTTGGGATGTTTGAAATAGTTTGTTTTTATAAATACCTTCTGTAATTTGATAAGAGCCGGATCAAAATCAATAAAAAAGATCTTCTCCAGCATGGGATTTTCCGCCATCATGGCAATGGTTTTGCTTGTCCCGCCTATCAGAAGGACTCTTTTCATCCCATCAGATTGGCTCAATGGGAGAGATGATTCCAGTTGAGGAGCGATGTCATCATCCGTTGAAAATAAAAAAACACCATTATTAAAGAAAGAATATCCCTTCCCGGTCTGGATAACAACGATCTTTCCGTAGTAACTTTCCACAATGGCCTTTATATTAAAATCGCCCACTCTCCATTTTTCACTCTCGACATTTAAATGATTTTGAAAAAAGATCAGGAGAAGAGCGAACAGGAAAGAAAGAACAAAGGGGATCGTCACTTTCCTGATTTCCAGGAAAAAGGAGATAGATAAAAGTATAAATAAAAATCCCATAGTTAAAAAAGGGGAAATAGCGACAAAGAAAAAAGTTGTAACTAACGACCCCAGGGCTGCTCCTGACGCTTCGATATAGTATAATTTACTTTCTGAGAATGAAATATTCAGCTTTGACCGGAGCTGGTCATAAAGACTTCCAAAGCTAATCCCCCAGATCACGCAAAAGGAAGAGATAAAAAGACTTGAGAACAAGAATAAAGGTCCAAAACCGATGATCTCTCCTGAAGTCATATGAAGTATCAATTTTACCCTTCTGTTAAGAAGGAAAAGAAAAATAAAAAAGATCAAATTGATAAAAAAAAGACGATTCACTCCCGAGTTATAACGATCAATATATTTTTTGGAGAAAAAGTTTCCCATTCCTGAACCCAGAAGCCAGCTGAACAGAACTATCCCTGCGGACAGTTCATTCCCCGAGAAAGTGGAAAGCACCTCTCTTAACAGCAGAATCTGAGTTACAGCCGTATAAAAGCCTAATAGGAATATCTGGTAAAACATGGTGTGGTTCGACGTTCGACGTTCGACGTTCGACGTTAATATGTCTAACATAGCACCCAGAACGTAGAACCTGTCACGTAGTAATCAACTGAAGTAAACGGTTTCTTCCCCGATGAGGCTGGTGATCTCCTGTATAAATTTTTCAGAAGGATTAACATAGAGCATATCCGGGATCTTCATCGTGACCTTATCCTTGCCATTAACAAAATGGAGAAAGACAGTTGTTTTTCCCCGGTTATGGGACAATATTTCTCTCACTTTTTTCAATTTCTCTTCATCGCCGGCAAAGGAATAAGGGATCTTGATATGAACGAAGCGTGGTTTTATATCCTTATGATGTTCAATGGGCCATATTTCTCTGGCATCGATCTTGTATAATTCTTCACCTTCTTTTTTCAATGCCCCTTTAATAATGATGGGCCTGTCCCCCTTGATCAGATCCTGCGCCCTCTGGTAAAGATCCGGCATAACATTGATATCAATATTTCCATTCATATCCTCAACATCGATATAAGCGATCCGCCTGTTCTCCTTTTTATCAAGTACTCTTTCCTGCACCATAGCGACGACGCCGACCAAACAACATTTATACCCTTCCGGATATTTCTCTATCTCTTCCAGATTTATATTGGTTATCCTTTTCACAACCTTTTTATAGGGATCAAGAGGGTGTGCGGACCAGTAATACCCTATCACCTCTCTCTCATTTTTTAATTTTTCAACTATATCCCATTCATCATTTTTATCTATGGCATCGAAAGATGTCTGTACTGGATAGATATTTTCTTCCCTGCCGGAGAATAAATTCATCTGTCCTCTGGCTCTTTCCTGTTTTATTCGACAGGTTTCTTTCATCATTGACTCAAAATTGTTCATTAAATATTTTCTGGGGATCTGAAAACAATCAAAGGCTCCGGCTTTGATGAGACTTTCCATGACTTTTTTATTCAAGATCCCGGAATCAAGTCTAAGAAAGAAATGCATAATGTCAGTATAAGTTCCATTTTCCTTTCTCTCCTCTACGATACATTCAGATACTTTCGTACCGACATTCTTAATGGCCGCTAACCCGAAGATAATACCTTTGCCCTGTTGCGTTTTTTTGGCCTTGAAAACCACTTCTGATGTGTTAATATCAGGCGGAAGGATCTTGAGTTTTAACTTTTTGGCTTCCCTGATATACTTTAATATATCTTCGACCTTTTTTCCTATTTCACTGGTCAGCGAAGCGGCCATGAATTCGTATGGATAATTGGCTTTTAAAAAAGCTGTCCTGTATGTGATAACCGCATAGGCCACACTGTGAGATTTATTAAAACCGTATTCGGCAAACTGTTCAATATCATGAAAAATCCTTTCAGCCAGTTTAAGGGGAAATTTATTATCTTTAGCACCCTGAAGGAATCGTTCCTTCTGCTCTTCCATCTTCTCTGGATCCTTACTGGACATGGCTCTTCTGATAATATCAGCCTGTCCGAGTGAAAATCCGCCTATGATCTGGGATATCTTCATTACCTGTTCCTGATAGACAATAACTCCCTGAGTCTCTTCTAACACAGTTTTCAGGGAAGGATGAATGTATTGCACTGTCTCAAAACCGTTCTTCCTCCTGACAAACATTTCATCCATTTTTGAGCGAAGTGGTCCGGGCCTGTATAAGGCGATCAGAACAGCGATATCTGAAAATTTGGACGGTTTGGCTTCTCTTAAAAGATTTCGCATGCCCGGTTTTTCAACCTGGAACACACCCCATGTGGTCCCCTGTTGCAGTAGTTTATATGTTTTTTTATCATCGAGAGGCAAGGCATCTATATCAATGTCAAGACCTTCGTTCTCTTTTATCTGAGATAGTGTTTCTTTGATGATCGTCATGGTCTTTAATCCAAGAAGGTCAACTTTTAAAAGTCCTATCTCCTTGAGGGTGTCCATATCAAACTGTGTCACTATACTTTTCGTCTTGGACTGATAATAGAACGGCGTATAATTGATGAGAGGTTCATTTGAAATAACCACACCGGCAGCATGAGTTCCTGCATTACTGATGATACCTTCAAGTTTGAGGGAATTTTTCCAGAGTTGCTGATATTTTTCATTACCCTGGATAACCTTCCTGAGATCTTTGGAATTTTCCCAGGCCTTCTGAAGTGTCTCATCCTGGATCAATTTAGTAATGGCATTGGCTTCATTAAAGTTTATCCCCAAAGCCCTGGCCACCCCCTTCAGAACGGCTTTGGCTTTGAAAGTGCCAAATGTTATAATCTGAGCAACTCTATCATCTCCATATTTTTGTTTGACATACTCGATGATCTCATCTCTTCTGGTATCTTCAAAATCAACATCAATATCAGGCATAGAGACCCTTTCGGGGTTGAGAAATCGTTCGAAGAAAAGTCCATTTCGCAGAGGATCGATATCTGTTATCCCTAATGCAAAAGCCAGAAGACTACCTGCCGCCGACCCTCGTCCGGGGCCCACCATAATCCCTCTTCCCCTCGCAAAGTTGATAAAATCCTGTACGATCAAGAAATAATCAGCCAGGTCCATATTTTTTACCACGTTCAGTTCATACTGAAGGTTATCCCATTTTTGTTCACAATCGTCAGGACATCTCTTCTTTAATCCTGTTCTTGCCAGATTTTCCAGATATTCATGGGATGTGATCCCACCCGGTGTCTGGAATTTAGGGATACGGTGTTTGCCAAAATCCAGGCGGAGGTTACACTTCTCCATTACTTCCACAGTATTGGTTAAACTCTGTGGAATATCCTGAAAAAGTGACCCCATCTCTTCATATGATTTCAGATAGAATTCGTTTGTTTTCATCCTCATCCTATCAACATCGCCTACCTGCTTTTGTGTCTGTATGCACAATAGTATATCATGAGATTCGTAATCATCTGCTGTTAAATAGTGCACATCATTTGTGGCTACCAGCGGTATGGAAAGATCCTGGGAAAGTTTTAATACACCTTTGATGGCTTTTATTTCATCCGGCAAATTATGATTCTGGATCTCCAGATAATAATCCTCACCGAACAGTTCTTTCATTTCATATGCCACCCGCCTCGCGTTGATCTCATTCCCTTCAAGAATATTTTTCGCTATTTCCCCCTGAATACAGCTGGAAAGAGCGATCAATCCTTTTGTGTGCTCTTTCAAGATCTGCTTATCAATGCGAGGAACGTAATAAAATCCTTCGACGTAACCCGCTGAAGAAAGCCGGGTAAGATTCCTGTATCCCTCACTATCTTTCGCCAGCAGGATCAGATGATGAGAGCTTTTCCCGGGAATTTTTTCTTTCTTTGTTCTTGATTCGGGCGCCAGATAAAATTCGATTCCTATGATCGGTTTAATTCCGTGAGCCATGGCGGTTTGATAGAATTCAATGGCCCCGAACATATTTCCATGATCAGTTAAAGCAATACAAGGAAATTTTAATTCATTGGCCCTCTGGATCAGATCATTTATCTTAATGGCTCCATCAAGTAAACTATAATGTGAATGTACATGTAAATGAACAAATGGTTTATGTTCCATTTTTCTCCCAGGATTTAAGCCATTCTATAGCTTCATCCGGAGTATTAACCTCTATAAAAAGGTCCTCTTCAACCGGACCGGCTTGCTTCAATTTCCATGAATTTATGGCAATAACCTTTTTCCCCATATTAAAAGCCGCACTTATCTCATTAAGGGTTCCAGACCGTCCGTTCACAGCCACAAGGATATCGGCAGTATTAATAATGATATAATTCCTTGCCAAACCCATTCCTGTAGCAATCGGTATTTTTACATAAGGATTGGCAGAAGATGTATCATAACCTGGTAAAATACCTATGGTCATTCCACCGGCTTCAAAAGCCCCCTGACAGGCTTTCTCCATTACGCCGGAAAGACCTCCACAGACAACCGTATAACCGGCTTCAGCAAGGAGTTTACCCAATTCATAGGCAATGTCCAGATTTTTTTTATCCGCCAGAGCTCCGCCAATAACACCCACTATCATGGTATACCATCCTTGTCTAAAATATTTTTAAAGAATGTTCAATATCCACCCGAAGGGGTTCGACGTTCGACGTTAAAATCAACGCAGAACTTGGTACGTAGCGCGTAGAACCTATTTAAGCTTTGCCCGGAACAGTTCGGTCACCACTTTGGGGTTGGCTTTGCCTTTGGACTTTTGCATGACCTTTCCGACCAGATACCCGATAACCCCCTCCTTGCCAGCTTTGAATTTTTCAACCGCATCCGGCTCTTCAGCCATAACATCATCCACCATTTTATCAATAGCCGAAACATCACTCACCTGCTTCAGGTTCTTCTCTTTAACGATCTTTTCCGGATCTGTACCTTTTTCTATGACCTCTGTGGATACATCCTTGGCTACCCGGCTTGTGATCTCACCTTTATCCACCATCTTGACCAGGGAGACAAAACTTTTAGGATCAAGTTTTTTCAGATCGTGTATGGTTTTCTGGTGTTTGTTAAGGTACTGAACGATCTCACTGATGATCCAGTTGGAAAGACTTTTATAATTATCATACAATTCAGCACACTTTTCAAAAAAAAGAGCCAGCTCTTTTTCTGCTGTCAAACGATAAGCATTTTCATCAGGAATACCCATTTTTTTAATATATTGCTTGAATTTCTCATCAGGCATCTGGGGCAACGATGCTTTCAATTCTTTTACCCACTCCGGACCCACGATAATAGGCACCAGGTCCGGCTCAGGAAAATAACGATAATCATGGGCCTCTTCTTTAGATCTCATTGACGTCGTAACTTCTTTATCAGCATCCCATAACCTGGTTTCCTGTTTAATCTTTTGTTTTGACTCCAACATCTCGATCTGTCTTTTGATCTCATATTCCAGTGCTTTTTCAACGGCCTTGAAAGAATTCATATTCTTGATCTCTGTTTTCACACCCAGTTCTTTTGACCCTGTGGGTCTGATGGATATATTAGCGTCACATCGCAATGACCCTTCTTCCATATTGCAGTCAGAAACCTCGATATACCGCATCCTGTTCTTTAACACTTCCAGATAGCGATGAGCCTCTGCGGGAGATGATATGTCCGGTTCGCTCACGATCTCGATCAGAGGTACACCTGTGCGGTTGTAATCGACATAACTGAAACTGGCTGAAGATTTTTCTGAATGGATCAATTTTCCCGCATCTTCTTCCATATGGACCCTTGTTATATTGATACGCTTTGTCTTGTCGTTATTTCTAATATCCAGAAAACCCTTATAGCCGATAGGAAGATCATACTGGGATATCTGATAATTTTTAGGAAGATCAGGATAATAGTAATGTTTCCGGTCAAACTTGGAATAGGAGGCGATATGGCAATTCAAGGCCAGGGAGGCCTGGATAGCCTTTTTCAACACATTTTGATTTAAGACCGGCAATACACCCGGAAGTCCCAGGCAGACCGGACAAACATTGGTATTGGGTGTTGAACCAAATCGAGTTGAGCATGTACAGAATATTTTTGTTTCAGTATTTAATTGTACATGGACCTCCAGTCCAATGACCGGTTCAAATTCCATTACATCTCCTTTTTTAATAACTGCTCTGCCTGATAGGCCAGTTTTAGCATTTTCTTTTCCTGAAAATGGCTGGCTAATATTTGCAGGCCTATGGGTAAACCTTCATCTGTTTTCCCGCAAGGAATAGATATCCCGGGAATTCCAGCCAGATTGGCTGAAATGGTAAAAATATCAGAAAGATACATCTTTAACGGATCTTCTGTTTTTTCGCCCAGTTTAAAGGCCGGTGTGGGTGAAGTCGGAGTTATTAAACAGTCACATTTCTTAAAGGCCTTTTCAAAATCATTCTTTATACAGGTGCGTACCTTCATGGCTTTTAAATAATACGCATCATAATATCCTGAAGAGAGTGAAAAAGTCCCTATCAGGATACGCCGTTTTACTTCTTCTCCAAATCCTTCTCTTCTTGTATTAAAATACATGGATAAAAGGTCTTTATCTGAACCTGAAGAGCCAGACCTGTACCCATACTTCACTCCGTCATACCGTGCCAGATTGGAACTGGCTTCAGAAGGGGCAATGATATAATAATCCGCCACAGCATATTTCGTGTGAGGCAGATTGACTGGCTCTACAACAGCCCCCTCTTTTTCAAGATCACTAATTACTTTCTGGACTCTGGCCTTGATCCTTTTGTCTATACCCTCTATGAAATACTCTCTGGGGACACCTATCTTTAGATTTTTTATGTTTTCCTCCAGACCTTTTGTATAATCTATAGTTTCACTTTTTATTGACGTGGAATCATTGGGATCATACCCGGCTATCACATTAAGTAAAAGGGCTGAATCCTTTACATCCCTGGAAAATGTCCCGATCTGGTCAAGAGAAGAAGCAAAAGCGACAAGGCCATAACGTGACACAAGACCATAGGTCGGTTTCATTCCCACAACTCCACATAAGGCAGCAGGCTGCCTTATGGAACCTCCTGTATCACTTCCAATAGCCAGGATGGTCTGATTATCAGCCACAGCGGCAGCTGATCCGCCTGAAGATCCACCGGGGATATATTCCAGATTATGGGGATTAAGCGTTGGCCCAAAAAAAGATGTCTCTGTAGAAGACCCCATAGCAAATTCGTCCATATTGGTCTTTCCGACAATAATGCCCAGATGACGGGTGATCTTTTCTATCACTGTACCATTATAAGGGGGGCGAAAACCGTTGAGGATCTTTGAACCGCAGGTCGTGGGAAAGTCCTTGATACAAATATTATCCTTGACAGCCATAGGAATACCGGCTATATATTCTTTTTTTATCTCACCTTGAGAATATTTTTTATCGATAATTTTAGCCTGCTGGAAAGCCCTGTCTTTCATAATGGATATATAAGCATTCACTCTCTTCCTCTGATCTATTTGTTTAAAGACAGATTCCGTGATCTCGGTACTGGAAATTTCTTTCTTTTTTAACAAGGGGAGTAATTCATGTGCCTTCATCTCATTCAATTGCATATTATCAGCCTTTAATCAAAAAATTATAGATAAACATCAAACCGTTCATGGTTCCTGGTTCCTGGTTTAGTTCATAGTTTTGTATTTTAACGCTAACCTTAGAAAGTTATCCTATTTTAATAATTTCAATAAACCAAGAACTAAGAACGAAGAACTATGAACTAAATGATGAACAAAGAACGATATACAATTTTTTATGGTTTATTTTTTAAATTAAGTGATGGGTATAAATACATAATTATGTTTTTCAGATTAAAAGTCAAATCCTTTTTGATTTTTTAAGAAAAAACCTCAGAGATCACAGAGAAAAATGAATTTTTAATTTTAAAATTCTCAGTGTCCTCTGTGGTTAAATTTTTTACGAAAATTGACATTATTATTATTTCAGGTATATTATAA
>JAFGFC010000201.1 GCA_016931325.1 Spirochaetota bacterium
CAGGTTCTGCCTGAAACGTCCCTGTTTCCCTCTTAACATATCTGACAGAGATTTAAGCGGTCTTCCGCCAGTTCCTTTTACAGCTCGTTTTTTACGGCTGTTATCAAACAGGGCATCAACAGCTTCCTGAAGCATTCTCTTTTCATTACGGATAATAATATCAGGCGCCCTTAAAGACATTAATCGTTTAAGGCGATTATTCCTGTTAATAACCCTTCGATACAGATCATTCAGATCAGATGTGGCAAATCGTCCGCCCTCCAGCTGAACCATGGGTCTCAGCTCAGGCGGGATAACAGGCACAACATCCAATATCATCCATTCGGATTTATTCAGCGAATTTTTAAAACTTTCAAAAATTTCAAGCCTCTTCAATACTTTTTTATCGGTCTTGACCCCTTTTTCATGCATTTTAACACGTAATTCCTGGATCTCGGAATCCATTTCTATCTGCTGTAAAAGTTTCTTTAAAGCATAAGCCCCCAGACCGATCACGATACCGGCTTTAATCTCACCAACCGCTTTATCCTTGAATTCCACATCAACGATATAATCCGTTATCTTTTCTCTTAAATGATTAAACTCATCTTCAAATAATCGTTTCACAACAGCAATAATATCAAATTCCTTGGTCCCGTCCTGCTCAAGGCTCTTTTCCTCTTTGCGCATCTCTTCTTTATGTTTACTGGCCACAACTTCAGCGATCACATCATCTATAATCTCCCAGAATATTTCATCAGGGTATACATCTTTTTTCTTAAGTCGGCTCTTTAAGAACGTCGGAACAGCATCATCCACTTCTTTTAAAAGGCTAAAGTTAATATCGATTACAATGATCCTTTCATAATAGATAACGCTTCTGATATCATTAATAGAAAGATTGAGCATAAGTCCGATGCGAGAAGGAACATTGGCATAAAACCATATATGCCCTACCGGAGCGGCCAGCTCGATATGGCCCATTCTTTCACGCCTTACTTTAAAATGGGCGACTTCAACACCGCACCTGTCACACACGATCCCCCGGTACCTGATCCCTTTGAATTTTCCGCAGGCGCATTCCCATTCTTTTGTTGTACCAAATATTCGTTCACAAAAAAGTCCATCCCGTTCAGGTTTTAATGTGCGATAATTTATCGTCTCCGGCTTCTTGACAACGCCATAAGATATCTCCCTGATCCTCTCAGGGGAAGCCAGGTTGATCTTTATTGAGGCAAAATCAATAGATTCTTTCATAATATCTGAACCTCATTTTTAATTATGTTTTAGACCTTGGATCTCGGGTTTTGGTAAGAATTGACTTACCCTAACACCTTGGATCATCTTCCATACTATTTTTTCCAGAGATCTTCAAAAGTCGGTTTTTTTAATTTTCTCCAGTCAGTTGTTGAACCTTCATACAGGTTCAGTTGTTGTCCTCTGGAATTATAGACTGACATATCCAGACATAAACCCCGTGTTTCCTGAACAAGAACATTAAATGATTCGGGTATACCGGGAGCCGAAGGATTCTTTCCTTTTATGATGGATTCATAAACTTTGGCTCTTCCCAGCATATCGTCCGATTTAACCGTTAACAGCTCCTGAAGGGTATTAGAAGCGCCATAAGCCTCTAGTGCCCATACTTCCATTTCACCAAATCTCTGACCGCCAAACTGGGCCTTCCCGCCAAGAGGCTGCTGAGTGACAAGAGAATAAGGACCTGTTGAACGGGCATGTATCTTATCATCCACCAGATGGGATAACTTCATCATATATAAATATCCGACCGTTACCTTGCTTTTAAACAGATTTCCCGATCGACCGTCATATATTTCGGTTTTTCCAAAACTGGGCAGACTGGCTTCTTTCATGATCTTATCCACATCATCTACTTTTGGACCTTGAAAAACAGGAGTAATAAATTGAACATCTAATTCTTTTGCGGCCCAGCCTAATTGAGTTTCAAAGACCTGACCTATATTCATACGTGAAGGCACACCCAGTGGATTAAGCACCATTTCGACCGGTGTTCCATCTGGCAGGTACGGCATATCCTCTTCTGGCAATATCCTGGCCAGAACTCCTTTATTTCCATGTCTTCCGGCCAGCTTGTCCCCTACCTGTAATTTTTTCTTGCTGGCTACATAAACCTTGACAAACTTTTCAACCCCCGGTTCCAGTTCAAAACCTTCTTCTCTTGAAAACACCTTGACATCGATGATCACCCCTTCTACTCCATGGGGTATCCTCAAGGATGTATCTCTTACTTCTCTGGCTTTCTCACCAAAGATAGAATGCAACAGTTTATATTCAGGAGTCAGTTCACTCTCTCCTTTAGGAGTGACTTTTCCCACAAGGATATCGCCCGGTTTGACTTCTGCTCCAATACGTATGATACCATTTTCATCAAGATTACTCAAGGCCTCTTCACTTAAATTAGGAATATCACGGGTAATGATCTCTTTTCCCAGTTTCGTGTCACGTGCCACAGCCTCAAATTCTTCTATATGAGTGGATGTAAAGCTGTCCTCCTTGAGGAGTTTTTCACTTAAAAGGATCGCGTCTTCAAAGTTATATCCTTCCCATGGCATAAACGCCACAAGAATATTTTTTCCCAAAGCCAGTTCACCAAAAGCCGTGGACGGCCCATCGGCGATCACCTGTTCCTGTTTAATTTTCTGCTTGACCTGAACCAGTGGACGCTGATTATAACAGGTGCCCTGATTGGTCCTTCTGAATTTCTCCAGTATATAAATATCAAGATCATCCTTTTTTCTGCTGGCAGCCGGTTTGATAACAATCTTGTCAGATGTAACATCGATGACTTCACCATCCCGTTTGGCAAAAACAAGCACACCGGAATTTCGGGCCGCGTCTTTTTCCATTCCTGTTTTGATAAGAGGCTGCTCTGTTATTAAAAGAGGGACCGCCTGACGCTGCATATTAGAACCCATTAAAGCCCTATTCGCGTCATCGTGTTCCAAAAACGGGATCAAAGCTGTGGAAACACTGAATATCTGAACAGGGTTCAGGTCCATATAATCAACCTCTTTAGCCCGGATAAAAAGGAAATTGTTCTTATAACGGGCAGAGACAACACTTTCAATAAACCGCCCTTTTTCATCGATCTTGGCATTAGCCTGGGCGACCCTGTAATGCTCTTCCTCGGCAGCGGTCAGATAGTCGATCTTGTTGGTCACAACACCATTTTCTACTTTACGATAAGGGGTCGAAATAAAACCATATTTATTTAACTTGGCATAGGTGGCCAGAGAAACAATTAATCCAATATTAGGCCCTTCCGGTGTTTCAATAGGACATATTCTTCCATAATGTGTATAATGAACGTCACGAACCTCATAACTGGCTCTCTCTCGTGTCAAACCACCCGGGCCCAGAGCGTTTAACCGCCTTTTATGGGTTAACTCGGCCAAAGGATTAGTCTGATCCATAAATTGAGACAATTGTGAAGTGCCAAAAAACTCATTGATTATGCTTGTGATAGGCTTGATACTGATCAGATTCTGGGGAGTATAAGATTCAGGGGACAGGACAGTAAAACGTTCTTTGATGATCTTTTCCATTCTGGCAAAAGCGACTTTCATCTGTGAAGTTAAAAGTTCGCCCACACTCCTGACACGCCTGTTTGCTAAATGATCGATATCATCCGCTTCTTCTTCCTGTATATAAATTCTCATAAGATAATCAATCGTATTGATGATATCATACTCTATCAGGGTCCGTGTCTCCACATAGGGATCATATCGAAATTTTTTATTCACCTTAAAACGACCAACATCACTGAAATCATAATTACCGTCAACAAAGAACAGACTGCGAAAATCATCTTCGGCTGTTTCCGGATTAACAATTTCACCCGGGCGAATAATGCTCATAATACTGTCAATCGCTTCAATGGGATCCTTCGATATATCACGTACCATACTCTTTACCAAAGCCAGTTCGTCATGATAGCGGGTCGTATCCATAATGAATATATGAGGTATCTTTTCATAAATAATCTGCTCAATGACATCAGCCGTGATCTTTTCTCCGACATCAAGAATTATCTCTTTCCCGCCTTTATCATAAATAGGGGCACCGGTATGCATACCCAGAAGGTTATTGACTACTTCGGATCGATTTAATTTTTCTTTGTGGACATCAACTTTTTTAACAGGGTGAAAAAGTCTCAGAATAACCTGGTTCAGATTATAAAGCGGTACTGTTCTTAAAACGAATTTCTGTTCTGATATGAATTCTTTCTTTTTATAACTAAATTTTATATATTTCAGATCTTTAAGATCATACTTTATATCATCTCTTTTTTTAATAGTTTGATAGGGTGACTTGCCCAGAAAAAGGATCACGATAGCCTTATCCTTTTTCTGTACCTGAATATCCTTTTTAACAATAAAAAAAGTTTCTGATTTTTGTTCATCTTCAAATGCAGTTTCCGATGAAGAAAATATTATTTTCGACCAGACTGGTATTTTATTGGCCACCTCTTCTGTCGCTGAAACAGTTACAGACAGAGGATTTTCATTCACTTCTTTGATCTTCAGAACCGGCAATGATCCAAATCCCAGTGCCTTAAAAAAGGTTCCCAGCCATATCTTTCTCTTTCTGTCGATACGCACTATTAAAAATCCTTTCGCATCGAATTCGAACTCTACCCACGGTCCCTTGGCAGGGATCAATCTGGCTGATAAGGCGCCTGTATTCGCATCCAGTCCGAAAAATACTCCGGGAGACCGGTGAATCTGATTCACCACGACCCTTTCCGCCCCATTGATAATAAACGTTCCTCTGGTTGTCATAAGGGGAAGGTCACCCAGGTAGACTTCCTGTTCCCTGACCTCACCTGTTTTTTTATAAATAATTCTGAATTTTGCCCTTAAAGGTGAAGCATAACTTTTGCCAAGATGTCTGGATTCAATTTCAGAATATTTTGGTTGATCAATAAAGCTTTCCACATATTCGATAACGACTGTCCTGTCTGAATTCTCTACAGGAAAGATCGTATGAAATACCTCTTCAAGACCCTGAATAATCCTCTGGGAAGTGGGGATTTCTTTTTGAAGGAACCATTCATAAGAATTGATCTGCACCTCGATCAGGTCAGGCAGATCCATGATTTTTTCTTTTTTCCCAAAAATGACCTTTTTTGGCAATTTGTTTTTCATATATTTTCACCTTTTAAAATTTTACAGAGATACCGCCTTCTTGAAAATTATTTTTATCAAGCACAATCATAGCACAGTGGAAAGTATAATTTATCAACTTTACGAACTTGTTTACCACTTTTATTTAATCTCTACAGATGCGCCAACCGCTTCTAGTTTTTTCTTGATCTCCTCTGCTTCCGCTTTGGAAACTTTCTCTTTCAAAGCTTTTTCAGGTTTTTCAACAAAATCCTTGGCTTCTTTTAATCCAAGGTTCCCAATCTCTTTAACGACCTTTACCACCTGGATCTTCTGTTCACCGTGGCCTTTCAGGAAAACATCAAATTCTGTCTTTTCCTCAACAGCGGCAGCAGCTGTTGCTCCTCCGGCAGCAGCGGCAGGGACAGCCATCGCCGCAGCGGAAACGCCAAATTTGTCCTCTAATGACTTTACCAGTTCATTTAATTCGAGAACCGTCATACCTTCAATAGCTGACACAATTTTTTCGTTGGTCAATTTTGTTTCTGCTGACATCTTAATTCATACCTCCATAATTTTACCGTTGCAGCCGAACCTTTTACCCATCGGGTGTTAGCTCGCAACTCTTGGTTACTTTTTATTTTTTGGTTTTTTATCTTCAATGGCCTTTAATACAAGGACCAATTGTGTTATCATCGCTTTTAATGTGAAAACAAGCGAAGAGATAGGCGCATTTAAAAGAGCGGCCAGCCTGGCTAAAAGCTGCTCGCGGGATGGCAACTGGGCTATCTCTTGTAACTTTTCAGGGTCATAAATCGAATGGTCCAGAAAACCAACCTTTATTTTTAATTCAGGAAAATTTTTTGAAAATTTATAAAGAATACCAAGTGGCTTTGTAAAATCATCACCATTGCAAAAAACCACAGCCAGAGGGCCTGCAAACCAGTCGTCTTTTAATTCCAATTCGGCATTCTTATAAGCCAGCATACCCAGAGTATTTTTAACAACGGTGAATTCGCTTTCTGAACTCCTCAACTGCTTTCTTAAATCTGTCATCTGTTCCACTGATAATCCTTTATATTCCGCAAAGATCAAATGTTTGGCTTTTTTAAAATCTTTTCCAAGTCCATCTAATTTTTTTATTTTCTCC
>JAFGFC010000037.1 GCA_016931325.1 Spirochaetota bacterium
AAAAGAGCCGAAAGAGCCCAGGGACAGAAAGAAGGCCGTCGCGGCGACGGCGGCGCATAAAGGCGGCGCGGTTGCGGTAACGCATCACAAGCGCAAGGAGAAGTTAACGGGGCGTCAGAAGGCCGCTATTTTTCTGGTGATCGTGGGCAGTGAAATATCCAGTGAGGTATTCAAATATCTGCGGGAGGACGAAGTAGAGAGTCTGACGTTCGAGATCGCCAGGCTGGACAAGGTGGAACCGGAAGACAAGGACAAGGTGCTGATGGAATTTCAGGAGTTGATGATGGCGCAGCAGTTCATCAGCCAGGGGGGTATAGACTATGCGAGGGAGGTACTGGAGAAAGCGCTGGGGACGAACAAGGCGGTAGAGATCATCAACCGGTTAACGAGCAGTTTACAGGTAAGGCCGTTTGATTTTGTGAGAAGGAGTGATCCGCAGCATTTATTGAACTTTATACAGGGGGAGCATCCGCAGACGATCGCGCTTATTCTGGCGTATCTGGAGTCAGGGAAAGCCAGCGAGATATTGAAGAATCTGCCGCATGAGATACAGCCGGACGTGATCAGGCGGATAGCGATGATGGACCGGATATCGCCTGATGTATTAAGGGAAGTGGAAAGGGTATTGGAGCGCAAGCTTTCGACGTTGGCGAGCGAGGACTACACGTCAGCCGGGGGAGTGGAGAGTGTTGTGGACATATTGAATCTGGTGGACCGGAGCACGGAGAAGTCGATCATAGAGACACTGGAGGAAGATGATCCTGAGTTAGCGGAAGAGATCAAGAAGAAGATGTTCGTGTTCGAGGACATTGTATTATTGGATGACCGGGCGATCCAGAAGGTTTTGAGGGAAGTGGACACGAGCGAGTTAGCCAAGGCGTTGAAAGCGGTGGACAGCGAAGTGCAGGACAAGATATTCCGGAACATGAGCAAGAGGGCGGCGAGTTTATTAAAGGAAGACATGGAGTTCATGGGGCCGATCAGGCTCAGGGACGTGGAAGAAGCGCAGCAGAAGATCGTGAACATCATCCGCAAGCTGGAAGACGCGGGAGAGATCGTTGTGGCCCGCGGCGGCGAAGACGAGATGATCGTATAAAATCAGTTCATCGTTCTTAGTTTAGTAGCCGAGCCTTTAGGCTCGGAAAAGTTTAAAACTAAGAACGAATCTGGATTTTAAGCAGAATAGTCTCTCAGGTGGCCTAATAAAGATATAAAACCTCTGAAAGCCAGTTTGATATCTTTCCATTTACGCAGAGTAAAGATCGATTTTATGATAAAAAGCGGATGTAAGTGTATTCGCCACATTTTTTTACACCACTTCACCGTGTTGATGGATGTCTTCAGGATCTGATGCGCCATATCAAAGTTTTCATACTTTTCGGGATCAACAATAAACCATTTATTTTTCAAAGCCTGCCTGTATAAAGGGGTACCGGGATAAGGGACAACAATGCTGGACTGAAGGGAATCTCCAAAATGGGTTTTATACAGCATGATCTCTTTTGTAAAATTATACGTTTGAAGGGCATCGTTTTCTGTTTCCCATGGATATCCGACCATGGTGGTGAGCATGGCGATCAGACCGTACTCTTTCGCTTTTTTCACTCCATTCATGGTTTCCGACGTGGTTTCGTCTTTTTTCAACATGTTCAAGGTTTTATCATTTCCTGACTCGATACCGATTTTTAATAATCGGAATCCAGATGCTTTTAATAGACGACAGACAGGATCGGTCAGGGAATCAGCCCTGGCATTACTGGAGAGCGAAACCTTGCCCGTGAGATTACGTTTTTTCATTTCACGGTGAAAATCGTTCAGCCATTTTTCGTTCCAGATAGCCCCTGATTCGTTATCATCAAATATCTCTTTTACATGGTAGTTCCTGTATAAATTTTCTATCTCATCCGCCACTTTTTCAGGAGATTGAAGCCTTGCGCTGCAACGCCAGAAAGAATGCTGCCAGATACAGAAAGTACACAGACCGGGCATTTTTGTGTCATATTGGCCTTTTAACTTTTTGTTCGATTTAAAATTTTTATACGAATTGCTGCCTCCGCATCCCCGGCCGCTCATAATATAAGCGCAGGGATGATAAAGGTAGGCTTCGCCATAGATCTTCCACATGGTTAATTCCCTGTCTATCAGGGGGAGCTGATTGAGGTCATAAAATCGACTGGGCCCTGTATTTTTGATCCTTCCCGATTTTGTATAATAGATTCCGCCGGGCCATTTCTTTTCTCCTCTGACATTAATCAATTCATTGATAATAAAATCATAATCACCACCCTGTATGGCCATATCAGCCTGACTTATTTTCAGGGATTCTTCAGGAAAAAATGTCACATGGTCACCGACAAGGATCACTTTCGTCCGGCTCATATTTTTTTTGATTAATTTAATGTATTGGGCATGTGATTTTAATATAGGAGCCTTTGTTTCCATAACAATAAAATCCGGGGAAAATTCTACCAGCTGTCTGTTAAAAATGGCTTTATCCATGCGGAGGTTAATGCCATCAAGATATAATACCCTGTGACCGGTTTTTTTTAGCATCGTGGCCAGATAGGCCATAACCACCGGATAGATACGCACCTCAAGAGAATTGGTGTACTTGAATTGACGGTTCTGGGTCAAGAGCGGATAATCATTGTGGAACGTAAGGGGCGGATAAATGATGGCGATTTTCATGTGATTAAAGGGTACTGATAATCAGCATTAAACTGAATGGAATATAGGAAATTAAAAATTTTATATTAAACATCTGATGAGAGGTGAAGGGCCATTTTTTGATGATGAGAAAAGCGGCATACCAGCTAAGATGACATAAGAAAAAGACAGGGATGATATTTTTCAGTTTAAAAATATGTAACAGATAACCGAGTATCATATAGACCAGACTTGATCCCAGTGTCATAAATAATGCTTCCCGGGAAAGGGAGTTCTCCGATTGTCTGGATTTCTTCAGAGAAAAGATATTAAAAAAGGTTTTACCAAAAAGTTTATCAAAGATCTCTACACCGTAAAAAAGAAGGCCTGCTAAAATACCGGTGGCCAGAGAAGCCCTGATAAACCGGTAAGCCGGGATAAAGATAAAGATGCCTGCCATGATAAGAGCCAGAAAAAGGTAGACAGAAAAATCATGGATACTGGAGAACATCCTTTTGGGGTGGGTCTCCAGATGGATAAATCTTTTTTCAACTTTAAAAAGAACACAAAATCCCACAAAGACAGCCAGATTGAACACAAAAAGATGATATCGAAGTCCTGTGTAAAGAATTAAAAGCAGCCCATAAGACAGAGGGACTTCTTTAAATTTAATGATGTCAGCCAGGATAAGGATAACAATAAAAATAGCGCATACCACGAAACCAAAGACAAAGTTAAGGCCACTGATATGTATAAAAAAATCAACATACCCTGTTAGATACATAAAGATACCGCTGAAAAGAGACAGCGAGATATTATCATTGACTTTGAACGGATTAACACTTTCCAAGGCCGCAGCGAAAAGGGTTGTCAGGAAGATGACTACGCCATCCTGTTTTAAAATAAACCCCTTGAAAAAATAAAAATAGGCAAGCCCCAGAACGATACCCGCGGCAAAGAAGAATATAAAACCCGAATAGTCTTTTCTGGAAAAAGGGAATTTTTTATGGAGAAGATAATGATGTCGCATGATACCGCTGAAACGGTCCACAAGCGTGTTCAGGATGATAAAAAATCCGATGTAAGCCGGTTTAAAAATAATACTTAAGACAAGGGCGCTTCCCAGGATCCATCTGAGTGTGACCCGTTCCCCGGTGAACTGCCCCTTGAATCGATCAAGGTATGGAAAACCTTCATTGACCCCTATGAGGGCCATAATAATAAGAAAAGTCAGGCTCTTTGTAAGGGGAAAAAGCAGAGTAGCCAGTCCAAAGCTGAAATAATATATATTTTCGCTTTTAAGAAGATCTTGACTGATAATTTTTTTAAATTTCAAAAACAAGTCCTTCATAGGCCGGTATTATTTTTAATGATGAATCAGGGGCGATCGTGGCCAGATACTCTTCAGCCCGGCTGAGTGTATTTTCTATCAATTCATCTGAATAAGCGGGCTCATGATGAAACAGGACCAGGCGTTTGCTTTCTGATTGAAGGGCAATATCCACGGACATGATCGTTGAGCTGTGACCCCAGCTGATCTTGTTGATATACTCTTCCGGGGTATACTGGGCATCAAAGATCAAAAGCTCGGCCCCTTTCCATAAATGGGAAACCTCCTCCATAAAAGCTTCATCGATTTTATAAAATTCAGCGTCTGTGGCATAGACCATACTTTTATTATTGTGGGTGATCTTGTAACTGAATGAATCACCGGGATGGACCATCCTTTTCCACTCTACTTTAAGGTTATCATCAATATTGATGATCTTCTGGTCCTTGATGATCCGGAATTCCTTTTCACAGGGGATATCTTCTAATTTAGCCGGGAAAAATGCTTCCTGTTGCTGAAAGGCCAGTCTCTGTTTAATATCCGCAAAGGGAGAGTAAAATATAAGTTTAAATTTAGGGTTGTATATCGGACTGAAAAAGGGAAGCCCCTGTATATGATCCCAGTGTGTATGCGAGAGGAATACATGAAACGTGCCTCCATTTTGATAATGCGGTTTCTGCATCAGTTCATTTCCCAAAGGTCTGGCCCCTGATCCCATATCCAGGATAATAAATGTATCATCAGCCTCTACACTGACACAGGGGGTATTCCCGCCATAGATGCTGCGGATGGATAAAGGCAGATTATTTAAGAAATTATCAACCTTTTCGTCATTAGAGAGGTCAACTTTGTTTGATAAGGTTAAAAGTTTTTTTATTTTAACCTGAAATTCCGCCGGACTTAAAGGAGTCGGTGTAGAGCCTCTCACACCCCAGAATTTTACGATCATTATATATGGTTACCTCTCATATGTACTGTAAAATATATAAAATCAAAAATAATGTCAACCTATATAGTACATGGTACTATATCTTGAAAAAATCTTTCTTATGCCCGGTAAACATGATAAGCCGTTTGATACCCACTTTTTCCAGAACACCCCCGAGGACGTCAAATCCTCTGGCAACCTGATCCGGCGCGTGGGCATCAGAACCGGCAGTGAATTCAATCCCTTTTTGATGGGCTTTTTTTATGATATCCAATGAAGGATAGAATTCGTTCACCGGTTTAAAAAGTCCTGAAGTATTGATCTCGAGGACCATTTCTCTCTCTTTTATCAGATCTAATATTTGATCAAGAAGATTTGTAAGGTCTTCCGGTAAAGGATCTTTGAACTTTTTAGGGAGATCAAAATGGGAGATCACATCTATCATGGACGAATGTTTTTTTATCATGTTCTCCATTTCCTGAAAATAATGTTTCCAGACTTGCCCAAGGCCAATTTTGTCCCTTTCATCTTTAAACTCTTTTTGATCAAAAGCCACTTCATCAAAAAAATGGACAGACCCTAAAATAAAATCAAGCCGGTGGTACAGGTTATTGTATTTTTTAAAAAAAAGGTTATCCTTTTCATAATAATCTATCTCAAAGCCTTTTTTGATCCTGACCTGTGATTTCAACGAGGCGATCATTTGAAGATAAGATTCGATATCTGATTCAGTCATGGTGAGCTGGGGCAGGGTGACCGAGAATTCGGGCTGATAGACCATAGGGAAATGATCAGCAAAGCCAATTTCATTCAAGCCAAGTTTTTCCGCCTGATGCACATAGTCTTTTATCTGTCCGGCGGCATGCCCGCATAAATTTGTATGTAAATGATAATCGATCATAGATGCACAGATCTTGAAAAAGTAGGAAATTAAATTTTTACCGGCTTGTATCTTGTCCCGGTTTTTTGAAAAAATTTATCAAAAAATTCATAATACTCTAATCTCATGGCCTGAATGGACACAATAATGCCTTCTAAAAGGATAATGCCGATATTGCCCAGGATCAGTACCAGTGTAAAGGTAAAAGTAGGCGCGCCGGATTTTTTTAAAATTTCTACCAGGCTGAAAACAGCAATAAACAATCCGGCATGAGCCAGGCCAAAGGCTACAACGCGGATAAAGGACATGGTGTTGGATACATAACCAATAACGATCTCCAGAACTTCCACAAGATTTTCCATAATATAAATACCCACTCCCTCTTTGAACATTTGTTTTTTTCGGTCAATGATCTTGGCAATGGGTTCTTTTAAAAATAGAAGAAAGAAGGGAAGCCAGATAAAGAAAAAATATAATGACTTGTGGGGTGTCTGCTTTTGCACAAATAACTTGCTGACAATGATGATCAGACCCCAGTACAGGATGCCTCCAATCAGTCCTGATTTGCTGAAGATGCCTTTGATAAAATCTTTTGTTATAAACGAATTGATGATGTTAATAATGATGCCAATGGTAATGAGGGATATGCCAAAACCGATAGCGAGCATAAAAAGTGTATTAATGTTTTCTATGGGCCTGAGCCACAAAGGTTTTATGATATTTTCATATCCAAAAATACTGCCAAATAAGACGCCAAAGATCATAGAAGAAAGGCCGCAGTATGATATAAGAGATAATATAGAGCTGATAGAGCGCAGTTTTTTCAAGCCTTTGAAGATGATCCCTGTTAAAAAGAGGATCAGGCCGTGCCCCAGATCACCAAACATGACGCCGAACATGATAAGATAGGTAACGGCCAAAATAGGGACCGGATTCAAGGTTTTATATTCAGGTATACCGTAATTATAGGTGATATCTTCAAAGGGTCTCAAGAGCCTGGGATTACTGTAGGCTACCGGTATATCTTTCGCTTCTTCCATTTCATCGGTTTTGAGGATCTCTACATAATAATTTTTACCCACTAATTTTTCTAAAAGCGAAAATAATCTGTTTTTGGTCCTGACCGGTATCCATCCGGATATAATATATGATTTTGATGTCTTAAAGAAAAAGTTCTTTACTGTATTTTTCAATTCCAGTACCCGGGTCTTGAAAAATACATCCTTCAGGAAAAGAGAATGTTCTTTTTTAAATTTTTCGATTAAATTGACAAGCTCTTCTTTCTCTTTCGACAGATTTTTAATTTTTTCCCTTATCTCATCGATAATGTTATCAGATATTTCACTGATCTCATCCGTAAACTGCATATCACTAAATTGATACTGGTTCAATATTTCATTCACTTTCATCTTGTTCTTTTTCAGGGAGACAACATAGATGACAAGACGACCCTGTGATGTTTTAACCGGGAACGTGACGACCGGCAGGTCTTCCAGTTCTTTGGTCAATTGCTCATACTGAGAAGGTTGTATCTGGCCTATACGGAAATCCAGAAACTCATACTTGGAAGCGTTCGTGAATTTATAGCCGGTTGTCTTTAAAATATCGATCTGCTCGAGCATCTGTTTATAACGTGTCGTTTCGCCGGCTATATTTTTCATTCTTATACTCATTCGATCAAATTCTAAAAGAATTTTATCTAACTGTGATAGAGTGACTTGAATATCCATGCTTTCCGCCTGGTTATAAACGTCTTTTATATCCTTTTCTTCTATGTGGATATTGAATTTTTCCAGGGATTCGTGAACTTTAGCTTTTAATTTATTGATATCAAGGATTTCTTTGTAATGAAATACACCCCTTTCTTCTTTAATAAATTTATTGATATCATCAGAATTGGCAAGATGGACGATCCCGCTTTTTATAATGGCGTTAACGACCTTGTCTTTATCCTTATCAAGAACAATGATGTTGATAAAATTCATTGTTTTAGAAGTGAACATGATATCTTTTATCTGAAACAGATAAATCCTTAATGATATTTTAAAAAACTACATAAATTACAGTAAAAGTCAACTAATAAACTCCAAATCAAAAAATTTGACATTTAAAAAATATGTGGTATATTATACAGGCAATAGCATTATTGAATATATCGGTCAAAGTTGGAGGGCATCATGTTCCAAAAATCATATAACATATTAGCGGCACTTATACTCTGCGCCTTTTTATTGTATTGCGGCGGCGGGAAACAGGTAAAAGAGGATGATATGAACGCCCAGGACCAGGAGGGGACCAAAACCATTGTCGCCGAAGGTCTGGCTGAAGTAAGGCAGGCAGGGGTTCCTGAGGCCTATGATAGAGCCAAAGAGCAGGCTTTAAAGAAAGCCATTGAGACCGCTTTAGGGACGATCATCGATGCCAGGATCATTGGTTCAAGCGGTGTTATCCTGGAAGAGAATATTTACGCTAAAAAGCAGGGTTATATCAAGCAATGGGAGCCTGTCTCGAAAAGGGTAGAAGATGGTGTGGCCTATTTCAAGGTAAAAGCTGTTGTTGGAATGCAGAGGTTAAAAGATGATGTCATGGCTCTGGAAATCCTGCAGCATCGAATGAATTTGCCCAAGACCATTATTTTTGTTTATGAAGAGGTGGAAGGCAAACCATCAAAACAGAAAACAGCGTATAATATTCTAATAGAAAAATTCACGGAAAAAAAGTTTGTTATGATAAGCCCCTCCAGTATCAGTGCGACATACAGTCAAAATATTAACCAACTGTACAAGTATATGGAAACGGATGAGAACGCTTTTATCTCAACAGCCGGTAAATTAGGGATGGATGTGAATGCTGATATCGTGATCGTAGGGAAAACGATAGCCCAGAAAGCCCAGCAGTTAGAAGTATACGGGAAAACATCAAAGATGAAATCATCTCAAACAGATGGCGAATTTAAAGTGGTCAATGTGGGAGATGGACGTATACTGGCTGCCATAAGCAAACGTGGCGCCGGGGTCCATATGACACCGGAAAGCGCGGGTATCAGCGGAATCGAGAAAGTGACTGAACCGGCAGCTGATGATTTGATCAAACAGATCCTTGAAGCCTGGGAAGATGTGCTGAATAACGGGAATCTGATCACTCTGTATGTCAAAGGGTTGACCCTGACAGATGAAATAAAATTCAGTAATGCTCTGAAACAATATTATAGAGAAGTAAAAGAGGTCTATCAAAAACAAAAGAAAGGGGTTTTTTCTGTTTTTACACTGCGTTTCCTTGGGACGCCACGGGATTGCGCTACCGCTTTAGTGACAAAGGAGGCCTTCCCTTATAAAGTGGATGTCCAATCTTATGATTTTGGTCGTGTAACCGTTAGCGCCAAGGTAAAATAAATCTATCTTTTAATCTTTTTAAGGAGGTGAATCTCATGGTAAAAAAAATAATGTTATTGGTATTAACCATAGCCGTTATCTCTTTTATCACGGCTTGCAGTTCTGACCCCGGCACAGAAACCTATATTAAAGGTGAGGATTATGAAACAGAAGGTTTTCTGGATGATGATACCTTTCAGGTCGTTGCTGAAGGGACTTGGCCTGATGAGCTGGCCAATGCCAGAAAAGTGATAAAACGAAACCGGGCTAAAGAAGGAGCCACTCTGAAAGCACAGACAAGAATTATGGAAAAATTCAAAGGGTATGCTTTGAAAGCCAAAGGCGGAGCGGAATCAGGTGTTGGTCTTGGCGAAGTGGCTATTAAAACCATTGACGGTTATGCCAAAGGCGGAGCCATTGTTAAAACCACTTTTGATGAAGAAGACAATTGTTCCATTGTCTATCGTGTTCAGGCAAAAGGCTTGAAAAAAATGGCCGAAGCCGGCTTTGAATAAAATCTAAAAGAGACAGGTTGTCCCAAAAATCCTGATTTTTGGGACAACTGTCTCATCTTCATCTATTAATCCATGAGAAAATGTTTTATTATTATCTTACTTGGTATTTTCACTCATTCCCTTTGGTCCAGCAATATCCTCCAAACGGAAACAAGGCCCAACCAGAAACTTGAACGATTTCAGACTCTGGCCCTTTATAAGTTTGATGGAAAGCTGATCAACAGGGGCCGGACAGATATCATCAATTATCTGAAAATTGCTGATCAATTTCATAAATATCTGTTGGAAGAATTTCAGCAGATACCCCATATCAAGGCAACGGACGCGGCAGAAAAGAAAACACTTAAGGATAATGACAGTAGAAAAGTATTGCGGAGTAAGGATGTCCCGAGTTATAACAGTCGTGAGATGGGACAAGAAAAGGAATATTCTGAGGATGTTGTCAAGACCATTGATGTGGCTCTCCATGGCAAGATCACGAAATTTTACGAGGGTGATGATCTTGAGACCAGTTATATTGAGGTTGTTTTTTATCTGGTTGATACAAAGACAAAGGTGGTCTATTGGACAACCCGGATGAAAGGGTGCCTTAAATTTGTTGCGGAATCCATGGTGAAGACCCTGGCGACAGGTGAATACTGGGAGCCTACGACCAAGGACACAAAAGATTTTCAATGGAAAGATCCATCTCAAATGCAGGTCAGAGATATTGCGTTCGAGTACCGGCGTGGTTATTTTATTCCACCTTCTGATAAACTTGATTCCGGCGGGAACCATATTCTGGCTTTATATTTAAAATTGCCCTTTTTCCTGAACCTTGATCTTTATAACCAGATCGAGTTGAATATTATACCTTCCTTACGGTCAACGGATAATGACAATCCTTTAAGGGATTATGAATATACGACTTATTTGCCTCTTTTCTTTCATTTTATCTATAATTTTACACGCCTGATAAAAACGGAATATCTAAGGCCTTTTGTAAAAGCCGGTCTGGGCGGATACTTCCAGAGTACGTATTACAGTGGGACCGGTACGTATATTGAGAATGATAACCGGATCAATGGTGTTTTATGCCTGGGTACAGGGATAGAATATTCGCGATATATCGGGAATTTTAATATATTTGGATTAACTATGAAATTAAAAAAGCTGGGCGTGGTAGGGGGGATAGATTATTATAAATGGTTTTCTAATTTTCCGGCTTCCGGCGGTTTTAATTTGAGCCTCGGTTTGAAATATTATCTCTAGGCTTCAAATTTTTTCACATGAAGCATGGTTTCTTCTTCTTTATCTCTGATCTTTAAATGAACTGTTTTTTCCATCTTCAGTTTACGCTTCAGATTCTTAAATGTTATATCGGGCATAGCCAGAATATTATTCATGGTCACTGATTCATAGTGATAGGCATCTCTGATCGTATCACCGATATTCACATAGAATTTTCCGTAATTGGATCTGAGCTGGGAATAGAACAGTTCACCGGTATTCACACTGATACTGATAACAACGGGCAAGGTATTGGACTTGTTCTGTTTCCTCAGTTCTTTAAATATGGCCAGTGCGCAATTGACGCAGTTTTGATTATAATCATAATGATTGAACGGGACCCCGAAAACAGCCAGGAAAGAATCAGAAGAAAAATAATCAATAAAACCTTTAAATTTAGTAACGATCATCTCCACATCGTTCAAGAACTTGTTCAGTACTTTCTCCATGTCCTCTTTAGTGTAGTGGTCCTGGAGGTCATTGATATTTTTGATTTTTAAATAAAGAACAGAGCCTGAACGTCGATCGGGATTGATCTTGTCGATACTCTGGTTAATGTACTCTTCGACGATCTCCTGAGGCATGGTTCTTCCAAAAACAATATAACCGCCGACACGGTTAACCAGCCTGTTAAAACGGTTTTCCAGCATTTGAAATTCTGCTGCGTAGGAACTCAAAGAGACTTCAGAGTTGGGCCGGCCATGCAGTAAATTTTTCATATTATAAGAGATGAGATTCACAGAACGGGTTATATATTTATTGAACAGTAAAAATATCAAAACAAAAGCGCAGGCCTCGAACAGGAAAAAAAGAACAAGCGTGTAACTGAAGAGAGCCGGTTTGTTATAGGAAAAGATAAATTTATCGGGATTGGCTTTGGAGATAATGTACCAGTTAAGCGGTGATATCTTTTTTTTCAGAAATATTTGTTTTGAAGATTGAATGACAAGATCCTCATTACTTTTAATTATATCCCTGATCAGAGAAAAATGACCGACATATTCTCCAATATGGTCTTTTAAAGGATGATACACAAGCAATCCTTTTTCATTGACCACGATACTGGACAGGATGTCCCTGTGCCTGGACAAGAGGTCTTTCATAATATTGTCAATATCTATGGTAAA
>JAFGFC010000202.1 GCA_016931325.1 Spirochaetota bacterium
ATCATGAACCTGACGTATTCGTCATGCTCCTTTTTTGTGAATATCTTTTCTTTAAAAAGATACGAATACCAGGACATATTCTCCATTACGATCATCTCTTTTGTATGGGTTTCTTTTTCTCTGATACAGACCAGAATAAAAGAAGCGGCTGTTGAGAAATTGCTGAAGCGTTTTTTAAATACGGATTCAGGCACCACTCTCTTTTTCTCCTTTGTTTCACCGCCAAGATCAGAAAACATGATCAAGCAGAGCAAAAAACAGATTATGATCCGGCTTGTCTTCAATGGTTCTTTTTAATCGCGGAATAAAGCCCAAAATTGTATTTCTTCCACAGAACATCGACTGAGGAAAAACCACAGGCCTTTAATAGTTCCATATGTTTTCTTAAGGAAAGGGGCGAATCTTCCACATAGTAGTTGGACAGGATCCGTGTTATATCTTCTTCCGAAAAATCTTTCCTGAGAAATTCTTTCCATCCCTCTTCATTAATGACCGCGTAATGCTTCGAGTCCCCGTCCACAACATCGCAGCATGCAAAAATACCGCCGGGGCCAAGCCATCGATAGATATTCTTATATAATTTCCTGTATACTTTTTCGCCGCGACCATGATGAATGGCAAAGCTGGATACAACGCAGTTTAAACTTTTAGCGGGCATTTCCAGTTCAAAAAAGTCCGCTATTTTTATCTCGTATTTCCCCTTGAATCCGGACAGCACCCGAGGCGCGGCCTTGAGCATATTATCAGAAAAATCGACCAGGGTCAGAAAAGCATCAGGATAGTGTTCAAGGACAGTCCTCGCAAGGTTGCCTGTCCCGGCCCCCAGGTCAAGGATCCTGGCTTTGCCGGGAATATGGTCTTTAAGGGTTCTCAGGACAAGCGAAAAAACATATTCAAATTCAGGAAACCATAACGGTTTTTTCTGGCTGTAAAGATCGGCCGTCTCGCTGTTAAAGCGTTCCCTGATCTCTTCACGACTCATCTTTTTTTTTCTGTTCACTGTATCAGGACCGATATATTTTGGCATTTTCTGCCTCATGATGCAAAAGGTTTAATTAAATAGTATAATGTTAAAAATCAAAAAGACAATAGAAAAAGGTGAAATAAATATCAACTATTTATTTTTATACTGTTTTATCTTCTCTGTTACTATCGTAACGACCTTTTTATCTATATATTTACTGCTCTCTTTAAACTTTTTCAATATCATTTCTGCGGGGAATACTCCATCAGGGACAAGAATGGGAGTATACATCGTCCTGTGAGGAGCGTCCACCCTATCATGAGTAAATCCTTTATCCTTATACCAGGTCAAAGCACGCTCTCCATTATCCTTGTGATAACATAATTGAAAACCGGATATAGAACCTTTTTCGTACCAGACGATCAGATCAAAAAAACTGTTCTCGAACCATCGCCGAAAAGGTTCCCCTTTTTTTGTCACATCTTTTATTTCACGCATCATATCCTTCAGGAACATGTCGATGATCTGAATGATCCTGTCAGGCCGGGTAAAACCGATCCAGACCCTGCGCTTTTTCCCTGTAAAAAAAACACCCTCGCCCCTGCTTTTTCTAACAGGGAATATTCTAACATTTTTTCTTAACGAACCTCTTTTCCTGATTTCATAATGTGCAAGACTTTTGAAAAACATACTGAAAAGAACAACAGAAAAAGGTAAAAGTTTGATATAGATCCTGTCCCGCCATACTTCCGTCTTTATTTTCAGGAACAGATAGACCAGGGGAATGCTTGTTCCCAGCGCAATCCCAATGAAGGCACGGACGAGGTTGAAAATAGAAACCCGGGAAGAGAATATTTCAGAAAAAGAGAGAGACCTAAACATAAATCGCAGAGTAAAAAACCATATGACAAGGCTTACCATAACCAAAAGCCATTTTAATGCCCGGCTCTCGATCCTGTAAAATTCAATATATCGAAGGTTATAATTCTCTTTCATTTCTTATTACTGTGAACGCTTCAATGAACAGGGACGTATCCGATTTTTTCAACCAATTCCTGGCCTTCTTCTGAGACCATCCATTGAAAAAGCCGATAGGCTTTGCATTTCCGGCATTGCCTGGTTCTCACCACGGCATATGCTTTTGTTGAATAGGCGTCCAGGGCCACAGGCTTTATGACAAATCCGGTATTTTTCTTTTTTGCCAGATCTATCTCATCCTGTGAGGGTGCGCGTTCCACCAGGATAAGATCGACCTTTCGTTCTATCAGGTTAACATACGCCTCATGCGTGCCATTATGGATAATATGGTCATGGATAAAAGCAGCGGTTTTCGGATTTTCTTTTGACACGGCCACAAGCCTTTTAACATCCCGGGGACCCGTGCTGATCCATTCATAATCTGTTTTTAAAAAATAGCAGGCTACAATCACCTGAAGGGGCTGAGCTGATGTCGATCCGTCCACTTTAGGATAGTCTTCCATTGACACATAAAGCGGTTCCTCGGAAAATTCCCCGGGCTTTCTGTATTTTACTGAAAAACAACTTGTAAGAAAGACAGGCATAAATAAAAGACAGATCCATCTTGTTATTCTCATAGAATATTTTCTTTAACAGATAACAGCCTGTTTTATATTCTGCGAAAAGGATTTTAATTCAGGCACAGGATCTCCAGGGCCATGGCCTGATATTTTGATCAGCACATTTTTAATTCTAACAACAAAATAAGAACGATGAGTGTTAGAATGGCTCCTATTAGAAATTTATGTGTAAATCCCTGCAACCCTTTATCCTCATACTCAAAATTGATATTTTTTAAAAAATCATGTTCCTCGAGTAAACGTATGGTCTTTTCGTAGTCGTCATCTTCTATGTAAATATTACTTATAACGGGTATTAGACTATGGTACTTTGATTTATATGTATATTTTATATCTTCCTTAGCCAAAAGTTCACATATCATTTTCAATTTTGTAGGTTTTGGATCTTTTACTTTTAATTCTTTCATGATTTGCTTTGAAAATTATATCAAAATCTGAATAATCAGATGATCATTTTTCTACTATCTTATAACAACGATCTTTACAGACTTTTCCTGACCCGCTGCGTTAGTAAAATAACAAATATATACACCTGATTTGAGTGGTTCCCCCTTATTATTTTTCACATACCAGTTATACTGCCCACCTGTGGATCGTCCCTCGATATTGGCCACTACTCCGCCGCCAATGGAATACACTTTCATATTAAAATCCGGTGTTAAATAATAAAAGGTTATATAGTCACGGTTGTCAGATCCGGGTTCAAAAGGATTGGGCGCAACAACCACACTGTTAAGGTTATCATATTCAGGCGGAGGCGGTTCAGCTATCTGCTCGGTAGAGTAATCTGACTTTTTCAAAGCCCCGTCAAAGGAACATACTTTCCAGAAAACTTTTTTATCTGTGGATATACGGGTCTGCATATACCTTCCGGATACATTCATGACATTGCCTAAATTAACCTGACCACGGGGATAGGTTATAGCTTCGCTGGCATAATCATAAACTCCACTTTGATTTGTCCCGATAGCCACCTTATAACGTAGTACATGGGAAGGAGTATGATCATCGACAGAACTGTTCCATTTCAACCGCCAGTATCCTCCAACATCTTCAGAAACCATTCCCGTCGGCACAGAGGGTGGTTCATTGGTTGTGCTCACAACATTGGTAATCATGAGATTTGTATACACCCTTAGCCTTGGTACACCACCGGTATCCCAGCCGGACACGAACAGATCAAGATCGCCGTCATTATCAAAATCTCCCCAGGCAACGGCGCCCCGATTTACACCCCAACCCGGTTCCGGTACGATCTCATTTGTGTTGAACGTGCCATCCCCCTGGTTTTCATAGACCCTGAATTGCAGGTTAACGCCATCAGCACCGGCAATCGCTATATCCAGATGTCCGTCATTATTATAATCACCCCAGGCAATAGAAGCCGTATTTACTCCCCAACCCGGTTCCGGTTCAATAAAACTGCTAAAGGTCCCGTTCCCATCGTTCTTATATATCCTGAACCTGTTTGAGCTGGCATCACCGCCTGCAATCGCAATATCGAGGTCATTGTCATTATCATAATCAGCCCATTCCACGGCGCCATAGTCCACTCCCCAGCCGGGATCAGGTTCAAAATATCCCCCAAATGTGCCATCTCCATTATTTCTGTATATCCTAAATACTTTCCCTGTGCCTGTGACAGCCAGGTCCGGGTCACCGTCATTATCATAATCTCCCCATGATATATTGCACCATGACACTCCCCAGCCTGGCTCAGGTTCAACATATCCCCTGAAAGTATTATCCCCGTTATTCGTGTATACCCTGACAACAGCCGCACCACCGGGATTTCCCGCAACAGCCAGATCAAGGTCACCATCATTGTCAAAATCCGCCCAGCAGAGAGAAGAACCATAAACTCCCCATCCGGGCTGTGGCTCCAAGAAATTCCCGATCCCTCCCAGGCCATTGTTTGTATAGACTCTGAACCGGTAAGAAGAACCATTGCCACATACAGCCAGATCCAGGTCGCCGTCATTATTAAAATCACCCCAGGCTACTGAACCCATATAAGCGCTTGAATTTCCATCAAGCTGGATCTCAGCAGGATCGAACGTACCATTCCCTGCATTCCGGTATATTCTTATTCTGTAATTTCCTCCCCCATCCCATCCGCTTACGGCAAGGTCCATATCCCCGTCATTATTAAAATCCGCCAGCGCATGAGAACTCCAGTAAACCCCCCAACCGGAATCGATCAATAGCTCATTCGTTGAAAACTTGGCATTAGCGAATCCATGCACGATAAAAACCATCACCAGGACAAAACCAAATGAACGGGATCCTGTTTTGCTGAAAGAACTAATCATATTAATGACCTTGCTTATTGAATAACTTTTCAGCCGGGCAGCCGAGTTCCTTCTGTTTGCAATAAGGACAGAGAAATTGTCCCCTCATGATAGCATTTCCCATGAATGACAAAAAGAACAGAACGACCATTAAAAAAAGTATAAGAATAGAAAAATCTCTGATCAAAAAAATGATCCCGAACAGAATGGGTACAAACGAGACGAAAAGGTCGGGCAAAAGATCCTTCCAGGTGATCTCTTTTTGAGAAAATTTTTTCGGATCGCCTTTTTTGAACAACAGGGCGCAGAGTTGTCCCCTTCCCACACCGCAGTTCTTACCGTAATAATAACAGTGAGCGCAGCTGAATTTCAATAACCTGTATTCCATCCATAAACAGTATACAATATACATAACCAGGGGCAAGGCGCCAAATTGTGACATGATAAACGCCCCGATAAAATAGATCACAAAGGCCAGAATAACTGAAGTGCAGGAGATCCGGAAAGGATAATTCTCAAACATTTTCGTTTTTGGCATGATCTCCTCCTGAAAGGATAAAAATATCTTTTATTTCAGTTCCTTTACTAAGACCTCGGTGGTGGGAAAATATTTCATTAATTTGATCTCATGCGCGTGGCCTTTTAAAACATCATGATATTCGGTTATAATATCAATACCCTGGAAATATTTTTCCGGTTCTATCTCAATGGACAGAGAACAGTGCGGCATCCAGAAGTCAGGCGAATAAAGCCTGTCCGATTTCATTTTCTTCTTGCTCAGCAGAGTAAAATATTCGTTATGAAGATTTAAAAGATCAAGCGTGGGAACCACATTTAGAAACAATACTATTTTTCTCAGCAGGAACGACCCGAACGGGATCAGGGTCACGGGAAAACGGATAGCCTTTAATTGACTCACTGTTTCAATCAAAATATGTTCATCAGCCTTTTCGAAATTGGCCATGGTGATATGAGGGTCCAGGTTGACCTGCGAAGCGGTCGTGCCGATCTTTCCTTCTTCGAATATCCTTTCTATCTTTTTTATTTTCTGGGCCAGTTTCCTGTCAAAGGTTAAAATAACAGCGTAAGCCATGGTCTAATATATATAATACAAAAAGGCGGGGCAATATCTTTCTATCGCATCATTTCTGACAGAATTCTGTACACGTTCTGATATTTTTCATGTATCATCTTTTTGTCAAATTCATAAAATTCTCCCAGCATTTTCTCCAGTTCTGCCCCTGAAAAATATCTCTCAGTGCTGGGGAAAAATTCCTTATCTTCTTTTTTGATATGCTCCGGGTATAGATCGGTGAGGGCCTTTAATTTCTGCCTGATGATCGTAAGGCTGCCTTTATCGCCGGAAATATATTGTTCCTTGGCTTTGACCAGTTCAGCCACGGTTTTTCTGGCAAATTTATGCTCATCTATCAGATCCTGCATCATCTTACTGTCACGGGGATCCATTTTTTTCCTTGACAGCGTTTTGAACAAAATATCTTCTTCCTTCCCGTGGTGTGTCCTGTCCGCATAGGTACGTATAAAATCAACAGCCATGTCAATGAACATGGGATTGACCTTTTTATCCCGGGTTATTATCTTATCTTCTTCTGTTAAAAGCCCGATCACTTTCTCTATGAGACGATGTTCGATCATTAAAGTTCCTCTGGGTTTCATATCAGAACCTCCTTTTAGTTAGAAATTTCAATCTCACCGGCTTTTTTCAGAACGAACCTGGAGAGCACAGGGCCGATCAATTCATGGATCACGGTAGCCCCTATAATAACATTAAGAAGAATATTTGAGAAATGACTGAAAGCGGTGTTCTGGCAAATAATGAGAGCCAATCCGATCACGATCCCGCCCTGCGGGATAAGACCGCCGGCCGTATACTGTCTGACTTTAAGAGCAGCCTTACCAATAGAAGCGCCGATAAAAACTCCGGCAAATTTTCCTATAGCGCGCAGAAGAACAAATACCAGCACAATCCCGAAAGATCGGTATAAAACCGAGAATTGCAGATGCATTCCGCTCACAGTAAAAAAGAGAACAAAGAACAATTGCTCTGTATACCTTTCCAGGACCTTGAATATCTTTTCTTTTTTGGGATTAAAATTAACCACAACAATTCCCATGGTCATGGTGGCCAAAAGTTCATCCAGTTCCAGCACACGGGCCAGCCCAAAACACAGAGAGAGCAATCCAAGGATCAGAACAATAAAGATGCCCTCTGATTCTTTCTGTATCCACATGGTTATCAGATTGAATAAAAATCCAAAACCGATGCCCAGCGCAACAGCGCCGCCAATAACCAGCAGGGGATGAAAGAAGGCATGGGAAGAAAAACTCTTATGGAGCACAAAGGCTCCGGCCAGGG
>JAFGFC010000203.1 GCA_016931325.1 Spirochaetota bacterium
GCCCGCCTGCTTGGCCAGTACCTCCAGCACCCTCAGATTCTCCTGCGTAAAAAGCCCGCTCACAAGCCGGTTGTCCAGATATATGATTCCCAGCAGGTCTTCTCTGTGCAGGATGGGGATGCACAGCACGGAACGGAGCCCGTAGCGCACCACACTTACCTCGCTTTTCCATAGTTCATCCTCTGTGGCATCTTCCACCATCAGGGACTGTTTCTCCCGTTCCACCTTTTCTATCACACCGCGACTGGTATGAAATCCTTCTTCTTCCAGATCCGTCTCCTTTACATTTCTCACAACTCGCGGCTTCAAGACCCTTTCCTGTTTTTCTGCTTCGGGATAAAGAAAAAGGATCCCGCGTTCCGCCCCTGACAGCTGCATGGCCTTGTCTATGACCTTTTCCAATAGCACATCAAGGTCCAGAATAGAGGAAATAAACGTGATCGTGTCCAGGACCGTGGTCATCTCCCGCTCCAGCTGCAGCCGTTCCCGCGGTGTGACTTCTGTCGTTATCTCGATCTTTTTTTCTTCAAGTCCCAGGATCCTGTTAACCCTCTTTATATCCGGAAGGGCTGCGACCTTTTCCATCATGTTTTTTGCTTTAAGAATAAAATCTTCGCCTTTCTCCTTATCATAAACATTGTTATACCCCTCTTTATATAACCGTTCACCAAATTCAAGATACAACAGGGCCAGCTCATATTTGTATCCGTATTTTTCTGTAAAACGGATGCCCTTTTTATAATATCTCACAGCTTTTGATCTTTTGTTTTTCATCCAGTAATATTTGGCCATCACTCTGAGAGCCACGGGGAAATAGGGTTTAAAGGCCTTGCCCCATGAATAGGCCTTTTTTATTAAGAATTTCACCCGCTTATAAATGGCTGATCTTTCTTCACAGGGGAGTTCTTCTTTCTGTGCCTTTGCTAAATACGCATCAGCGGTGAACCCAAAAACATCACAGGCCCAGCAACCCGTGGCCCCGGCTGTCAGAAAGATCTCCACACCCTTTTCCCCTTTCTGTATGGCCTCCTGATAATTGTTATGTTTCAAATGTAACCAGCATAGAGCCGCATGGACCATGGCAATATGAATAGGGTCTTTTGTTTTCACCAGGTTCTCGCATGATTCACTGATAATTTTCAAGTTCTGATCAAAATCAACAGACGTGACGGTCAGAGACCTTCCCAGCCCGTCAAGGGACCACCCGGTTGTCCTTGTGACATTAACGAGTTTCATCACATCTACCCATTCTCTGGCGTATTTGACAGATTCTAAAAGGTCCCCTTTCTTTAAAATCGACCACCATTTAAAGCAGTACGCTATCGCCAGCTCAAATCGTTCACCCAGGGGAAGCAAAATATTTACTGATCTCTGACCGGATTCTATGGATTGATCGAGTTTGTTATGGACATAGCAGTTAAAGGCTAAATACGCATACCCCATTCCCTCTAATAATCGATTTTTTATCTTTACAGCGGTACGGATACCCTCCTTGACATACTTCTCTCCTACACTGAACATGCGAAAGGCGATCCAGACCGGTCCCGTGATCAGATGGATCCAGCCATATTCATAGGTATCCTTCATTTTATCGACCAGATTAACACTGATCATACCCAGATAAGCGCTTTTTATCATATCAAAAAAATAATAACACACTGCCAGCCTGGTATAGATCTTTACACCGGTCAACATGCGTTCATCATCTACATATTTCTTATTTATAAAGACAGCGGGCAATATCCTGTGGAAATATTGTGCGATCAATTCCTTGGCAAATTTTAAATAGAGAACAACACGCCATCTCGGCGGAGTTTTAAATCTTAACAGCTTTAGTGTCTGCTCCAGTATCCGGGTGCCTTCTTCGGTTCGGCCCATTAAAAACAAACAACCCCCTGTTTTTTGATTAATACGCGCTTTGGAAATTTTGTCTTTTAATAAAGGAACAAGCTGTTTGTAGTTTTCCATAGACAGTTTATACTGCCCTTCCAGCTGCTGAACATCTCCCAATCCTTCCAGAACACGGATATACTCTTTCCCCCTGTCTTTTTTTTCTCCAAGGACCTTTTTTACATATTCATAATATCTGATCGCCTCTTTATTCGCATAATTCTCTTTAGCCTTCTCGGCTGCCGGCAATCCATAGACCAACCCCTTTTCCTTATCACCACCGGCTATAAAGTGATGGGCCATATCAAAGATCACGTCCTTTTCTCTCCCCTTATAGACTTCCTCTATGGTTCTGGCCACCTTGAGATGATTATGTATCCTCTCTTTATCTCCCATTTTAGCGTAAAAGGCCTCTTTGATCCGGTCATGGACAAAGACCACCTTTCCTCTTTCCAGACTTCTTTCTAAAAGCTGCCTTTCGATCGCCCGGTCCACCAGAGAGACAATATCTTCCTGGTCCTTTCCCATTAATCCATACAACAGAAGCATTTCAAACTCTTTTCCAATGACAGATCCTATACGGAGCAATCTGTCGACATCCTCAGGCAGGTCTTTTATCCTCTGAAGCATCATATCCACGATATTAGCCGACACTTTTAATTTCTCTATTCTTTCCCAATCCTCTTTCCAGTACCCTTTTTCCCAGACAAGAGCATTTCTCTCAACCAGTTCTCTCAATAAGGTAATAGCAAAGAAAGTATTTCCTTTTGTTTTACCCATTATGAAACGGGTCAGATCTTCAGCTTTTTTTTCTTCTTCCCCCAGAACTTCAGAGATCAATCTTCTCATTCTTTCATAATTGAATAATTTTAAACTGATCAGGATCAAGGGTTGTTTATTTTTATCTGATTCATTCAATATTTTTTGCAGACTGTGTTTTTCTCCTATCTCGCTGTCCCGGTAAGTTCCTAAAATTAAAAGCTTTGATCGATGGATGATCTTTAATATCTCTTCCAGCAGATTTAAACTGCCTTCATCAGCCCACTGCAGGTCATCCAGAAACAGAACAAGGGGCTGTTTTGTCATGATACTGAAGAATCTGGCGCTGGCCAGTCTGAACCGGATATTTTCTTTTTCTGTTGTATCCAGTTTTGCCAGTTCAGGGATATCTCCCAGAATATCGACCATACTGGAGTTCAATTTCACGATCTCGCCCATCTGGCCCCCCAGGGCCTTTTTAATCCTTTTGACTTCTTCGTCTCTCTCTCGTTGAGTAAGATGTTTCATCCTCCTTATGTATTTATCCAGGATATCTTTAAAAGGCTGATAGGGAATTTTATTCTCCTGGTCAAAACATCTTCCAATAAAAAATAAGCCGTCACTTTCATAAACATATCCCCTGATCTCCTCAGCCAATCGACTTTTTCCTATACCGGCTTCGCCGGCGATCAAACAGATATTTCCATGCCCGTTTTTTGTTTTATTGAACAGATCGATGATTTGATCATACTCCCTCTGCCTTCCGACCAGCCGCACCCTGAAGGTCAATTTTATCCTCTGATCTTTTTCACCGATAACAAATCCCTTTTCTCCTTTTTTCAACCGTTCAAGGTCATAGCTCAAACCCACAGCGCTCTGATATCGAAGGTCAGGCTCCTTCTCTAAAAGTTTCATGATCACATCATCCATCTCTTTAGGCAGATCCTTGTTTACACTACCGGGGTTTTGAGGCATAACAGCCACATGCTTGTGCATGATCTCGGAAGTCTTTTTCCCTTTAAATGGGAGATCCCCTGTGACCAGACGGTATAATATGATCCCCAGGGAATAGAGATCACTCCGTTCATCAACAGGTTTGTTCACGATCCCCGTGGCCTCCGGAGACATGTATCCGAACGTCCCCATTATCTCTTCCTCTTTTTTGATCTCACTCAATTCCATAACCAGGGCCAATCCAAAATCCAACAATTTTATTTTATTATCAGACAGCATCATGATATTATCCGGCTTGAGGTCCCTGTGAACAATATTTTTACCATGCACATAGCTCAGTGCTTCCAGTATCTGTCTGGCGATCTCGATCACCTCTTTGACCTTGAATATTCTCCCTTTTCTCATGTAATCAAAAAGGCTTTCGCCTTTTAACAGCTCGATCACAATAAAGGGGACATTTTGATATTCTCCGGATCCGAAGATATCGATAATATTGGGATGATTGAATTTGGAGATCACTTCCACTTCTTTTTTAAAACGGATACGGTCTTCAATGTAAGATGAAGTAATACCGGGCTTGAGGAATTTTATAGCCACATCAGACTTTTTTTCCTTATCCCTGGCTTTGAAAACAACGCTCATTCCCCCTTCGCCCAGTTTTTCCAGGATCTGATAGCGTGTATCGATGATGTCGTTTGTTTTAATCTTTAATTCTACTTTCTGGTTCTTCATTTCCGGCTTGAAAAAAAAAGGACAGTTCTAATTTTATTATATCATCTTATAATTGATATTTCTACAAAAAAATTAGAACTGCCCTATTGGCGATAATATTTTTATTCGCTTTCTATTCCTTTTTTTTATTTTGTTTCACCTGTATTCCTGTAATGCTTTTTTATTTCAATCCCATCACTTTTTCTTTCTTCGAGATCTTTGTATCTTGCTCTTTGTCACGGCTTTTCTGGATTTTTGCGTGATCTTTTTTCTTCCGGCTGTTGTCCCTTTCTTCTCTCCAAAAACCTTCACACAGTTCCGTCCTCTCTCCTTGGCTTTATACAGGGCCTGGTCTGACCGCTCGATCAGGCTGATCGGTTCTTCCCCTGGCTCCAGCTCGGCCACTCCCACGCTCACCGTCACCTGGATCTCTTCATCCTTCTTTCCTACTTTCGTCTTCACCCGGCTCGTTTCTATCGCTTCCCTGATCTTTTCAGCCGCTATCCTGGCACCCTCCAGCCCTGTCTCAGGCAGTATGATCGCAAACTCCTCGCCCCCGTACCGCGCCACCAGATCCGACCTCCGGGCCGTCTTCTGCAGGATCTCTGATACATTGTGCAATACTTCATCCCCCGCCCTGTGCCCGTACGTGTCATTGCACTCTTTGAAATGATCAATGTCGATCATGAGAAGACTTAATTCATTATTGAACCGGTTTGCCCGCTCGGTGCTTTTCATCAGATAGTTCTGAAAAAAGTTATGATTATAAAGACCCGTTAATCCGTCCGTAATAGCCCGTTTGTACAGTATAGCGTTCGAGATCGAAATGCCCGCCTGCTTGGCCAGTACCTCCAGCACCCTCAGATTCTCCTGCGTAAAAAGCCCGCTCACAAGCCGGTTGTCC
>JAFGFC010000204.1 GCA_016931325.1 Spirochaetota bacterium
ACCTCCTTTTATTATTCCAGATTTCAGATTACAGATTCCAGATTTTTTATATTATTAAATCTGTAATTTGAAATTTGTAATCTGTAATTAAAGAAACTCATCATCCACATCATCTGTTTCCTCCAGCATTTTTTCAACTGTTTTATCCTTCTGGGTTATATCTTCGAGCTTGGAGAATTTTGAAACAAAGTATAATAGACCTGCCGGGATGACAAAGGTTATTATGAAATACAAAAAGGCAGGAACCTGGATCACGGGACTATCGGCAAATCGATTTAAATTATATATGATAATGACAATACAGGCATAGACAATTAGAAAATTCGCCAGGGGGCTTGACGCCTTGACCGCATGAGCGCCTCTGGTTCTGTCTTTTGTGAACGGATATAAGAGATTGCCGCCCATAAATCCAAAAAGATCCTCGGCAATATGGAGGGAAAAAGCCAAAAAGGAGATCAGACCGGCAAGGGCGCCAAAAAAGATCCCGACGAGAAGGGCTAAAAACGCTCCCATCGTAAAGCTGTGAGACCATTGCCTGTGCCAGGGCAAAAATTCTATATTTAAATAATCCCCCTTTTTTTCAAATTTAAAAGAAGGTCCGGACATAATATCGATCACGGATGGTTTCTGCAATTCCTGTTTTAATTTGCCCTGTAGTTTCGCTTTCCCTGTCCTGTCTTTTTTTTCTTTAGGTTCTGTATCAGGATAGGGGATTTGAGAAGTGGAAACAACAGGGCCAACACGGGTTATCACTTCCCCTTTCTTGGAATCGAACATGACCGCATAACGTCTCCACTTGAAAGCCGCCAATTTTACAGTATGTAATTGTACCTGCACGGGTTTTCCTGTTGTCCAGGCTTTATTGGCGGCATTGGCTATCTGCTTCGAGATCGCCTGAGGATTAATATTGGCAGGGTCAGGATCGATCTCTATATCCGGTTTGTCCATGTAACGGCCGAATTTAAAATCAAGTGTATCAGGCAGGATGCCAAATATACCTCCTAAAAGGAGAATAAAAGATTGGTCGCTGGCTGCCATTTTCACAGCCTGGCCAAAGAAAGTAGAGATGGCCACACCTGTCATAAAATGAGCTATTCCTTTCATCGTATCAGCCCCAGAAATTTTGAAATTTTAGGGCCCAACCCTGCCATATTCAAGGTAACAGGAATGAGCAAGACACCCATGCAGTTCATTCTTCTTGAATTGAACATCACCGGGATAAGCCCGATCCATGTGGCAACGATCATGATTAACAGACCTATCGTTCCGGTCAAAAGAAATACAATAGCCACCAGAATAAAAAGAACATACCAGGATATTGTCTGGTAATCCACTCGCTCGATCAGCTTTATGACTAGTCGAGCATAGAATTTAACCAGGAAGAAAGCTATCCCGCCTGATAAAAGCATAGCGCCTAGAGCAATATAGTAATCATTCACATTTCGTGGAGTATAAAGCGGACTGATCATCCAGGCCAGACCCCCTCTTGTTATATGCATGGTGGGAACAAAGAAGAAGAGAAAAGCCCCGACATAATAGACTGTTTTTGATACACCCTGGGAAAGGATAAAAATCCGTTCATCTCTTTGAGCTGTGGCATGACCGGCCAACAATCCCCCGATGCCACCTGTAACGATGGGGAACAGGGCCGCAAATAATCCACCTAAAAAACCGGCGGCAGAGCCGCGGGCGATTATACTGCCATTCAGATCAACTGATTTTGAAATAAATTGTGATGGAATTTCAGTATTGGAAATAATATTGGTAATGATCCAGGGCACAGCAAACAAACCAACAAAGGCCGGCATGACAGATTGGAAGGAGATCTCCAGGGGAAGAAGACTTTTACTCATAATGATAATACCTAAAAGACCGGAAAGGATCAGGGTTAAAATCCCGGCTGCCAGAGATCTCCAGGCATCCCAGAATTTACCCAGCCTTGTTTTTTCCCGTTCCATACCTTTGGGCCATTCTGTCATAACCATGTAGACAATGACCAGCCCCAGGATCCAGAACATATGGGGAGAAAGGATCCTCAATACCTTGGGAAACACATAAAACGAAAAGGGGGTTACAAGAACAAGAAGAGCAATCCCCGCCAGTCCGCCTATGGCGGTAAGCATGGCGGCCTCGTATCCTCTTTTTTCCAGCATGTACTTTTGGCCGGGAAGGACGACAAATATCGTGCTGTCATCCGGCGCGCCCAGAAAGAGCGAAGGGATAGTATTTAAAAAGGAATAGGTCACGATCATAGACATCATAAAAACGGGTAATGCCTCAGTAGGAATAAGACTCTTGAAGGAGATAGAGATGATCAGGATGATACCCGCTACATTATAAATATGTAAGGCGGGAATAAGGGACAAGACAGAAGAGATAAGAGTGCCCAGTATGACATATAATAATAATCCCATGAAATTCATTTTTTTAATTTGTTATGATTGTATTAGTCGAGATCACATTAGTATCCTCTATCATAGGTGATTCGCTCTCGACTATTTTGATGATCTTTATATCTTCAACAGAATTAGGAACCAGTTGCATATTGGTTTTATACTGGCCCAATATTCCTGTTACTTCCAATTCCGCGCCGGTAATGAGATACTCGGCTTCCGGTATATTTTCAAGGACATTATCCCACAGAACAACACCCATTTGGCCCGAGTTATCCTTTAAGATAATATTTCTACCCCTGGAAAATTCATAATAGTCTATAATTATTCCCTTGACATGAAAAGTCTTTCCCAGGTCAGCTCCTGTTATATTGGTGATCAAAGTGAGTGGTATTTCAGTAACCTGAGATTTTTCTTCTTCCTCTTCTATTGTTTCTTTTTCAGATTTGTCTTTAGAAACCAGCTGGGTTTTAATGATCTGGATATTTTTTGGATTCTTGGGTGTAATTTGAAGTTTTCCACGGTAGATTCCTATCTTTCCTGTTACAGAAATAAAAGAGCCCTCCTGGATTAGATCTTTGGAACTCAGGACTTCATAAACATTGTTCCACAGGACCGTATCGATGAAGGCGTTTTGATCGGACAGAGTGAGTGACACTCCCTTGGCGAACCGCCTGAATTTTGATATCAATCCTTTTGTTTTGATGGTCTGGTCAAGTAATTCATCTGTGATATCTTTGATGTTATATTGAACTATTCTTGTATCCTTTGATATGGTTCTAATGCTCTTGGCTGAGATGGGTACAATATTATAATAGCCGGAATAGTAGGATACGATCCCGCGCACTTTGACCATAAATCCTTCTTCCAGCGGAGGAATATTTTCCCCCAATATCTTGTAATTAAGGGGGATACGTATGCTGTTCTTTTTTGCTTCATCTGTAATGAAAAGGCTGGCATAATTGCCATAGGAGCGTATATTGTCCACACGGCCTGTAACCGTCACTTTCTGATTGACCATGGAAAACGATATTTCGTCCAGTCTGATGGAACGGGGAGCCACGTAAGTGATCTTTAATTTTTCCGGAATATTGATCGTGAGAAATCTGCCGGCTCCTCTTATCCTGACTGTCCCTTCTACATCAACCAGATCACCCAGTTTCGGGATCATTTTCATTTTCTGCAATTTTTTTGCTGTGGCCCTGTACGCTTTAACAATGATATCTTCCGTTCCGTCATTCAATGAGAGGGTTAGAATGTCCAGCTGTTTGTCATATGACGGATAACGAAAGACGATCCCTCTGACACGGATATAGGCAAAATTCATGGTGGGAGAGATCTGGTTGATCTTGATCAGGGGTATCTCTTTGTGCGTTGAAATAAAATAAAGGAGGAGAAGACCTAAAAACGAGAACACCAGAGAGCCGTAGCGGAAGAATTTAATACTGATCCTTTTTTCCACATGGGCTCCACAGTAGGGGCACTTTTCATAGGCACCTACAAATTTTCCGCAACTGGGACAATTGGTCTCATTCAAAGCCATAGATAAAAAACTACACTTTAATTCCCTGTTTGTCAATAAAAAAAATCCGACTCACAGGATGTGAGTCGGGTCAAAGTCAAGTATTGACAACTTTCGAAAATTTCCTATTGAAATTAGAGTTTATTTTGGTTATTATATAAGACATGCATTATAATCCGCGAGCCTAAAGGCTCGCCTGATAAAAGGTGCCTGTAGCTCAGCCGGATAGAGCGCTGGCCTCCGGAGCCAGGTGCGCGGGTTCGAATCCCGCCAGGCACTCATTTTATTAAAAAGGATTCGAGGATGAAATTACGGGACAGGAAAGTCCCGCCTATAGAATCTAAAAATCTTTGATTCTTTAATCCTTAAAAATGTATATGCCATACCGATTAATTATATTTATCATTCTAAGTATACCGACTATCCTTTTATCCTACTCCGGCCCTTATTATGTGGCGACCAATGGCAGTGATGCCAGCTCCGGGTCCAATACCATGCCTCTGGCTACCATTCAAACAGCGATCAATTGGATGAGTGCCGGCCCTCCGGTTTGTACATCGGCCACATGCTTTATTGGCCCTGGCGTTTATAATCAAAATATGATTATTTCAGCCAATAACAATTCAAATTTTATGGTCCTCAGGGCCTTAACCCCTGGAAACAAACCTGTGCTCCAGGGTGAATCTATGGATCATTTTGCCATAAAGATAACCAATACGGGCCGGGTGATTGTTTCCAATTTAAACATCACCGCGTTTACCTATGGTGTTATTCTGAGCGGGTCATCATCCAATAACAGGATCGTGGCCAACTACCTATATTCTCAGACCAATTTTGGCATTTTTCTGTTTTCCGGGAACGCTGATAACAACATCATTGAGAATAATCAGATCTATCAAACATTATCAGGGATCGTCCTTTCTGACGGGGATAATAATAATATTAAAAATAATAATATCTATCAATGCTCCAATGGCATTGTCTTTTCGGGAAACGCCAGTAGTAACCAGGTGTCCAGTAATCAGATCTACAGCATGTCCAACGGAGTACTTTTTTTAAATGATGCCAGTATATCTAACAGACTTATAGCCAATCAGATCAGGGATTCTGCTACAGGGCTTTTTTTACTGGACAGTGATTATAACGGATTTTATAAAAATCGGTTTACCCGGCTTTCAGGATCAGCCATCATTTTATCCGGCAACGCCACAGGGAACCTGTTCGAAAACAATACGATCACTTCCAACCGGACGAATGGTATCTATTTTCAGGGCGATGCCGTGGATGATAACACTATTATCTCAAACCAAATATTTTATAACTACCGGGGAATTTTTATCAATGACGGGGATAATAACAAAATCTACAGGAACCTTGTACGGAACAATACCAATGGTATATATTTAACAAATACTTCACAGGGTATTCAGATTATTAATAATACCTTTTTCAGTAATTTTAAGAATAGCATCTGGATCTCAGGAAGCACGACAGCGGATATCTATAATAATATTATACAGGCTAACGGAAATTATTCCAATACTTATGGTATCAATGATTCCTCATCAGGGACAGTGGATGTCGCTTATAATGATTTCTATGGCAATAAATTCGGATTTACCAACGGGTCAGTCAGCTGGGGAGCGGGGAATGTTTTTGATTATCCCATGATCAATACGGCTTTTACATTTGAGATAACCAATGTCGTTTCACCGGCGGTAGATTCAGGGACCAATATTCCCGGTGTCACGGATTATACACAGGGCGGAGGCCCTGATATGGGTTGGAAAGAATCATCTTATTTCCTTATCATTCCATCCGGACCTCAGATCCTTACCATCAGGGTCATGGCTTATTCTAATGTAGAGATCGTATGGAGGAATATGACGAACGAATCCAGCTATACGCTGTACAGGAACACAACCCCTTCTACCGGTTCGGCTCTGATTCTTTCCGGTTTCAGCATGAATGTTACTAATTACAGTGACTATCCTTTGAAACCGGAAACCACCTATTATTACTGGATCAAGGCTTATAATCGATTAGGGGAGTCATCCTTTTCTCCTGCCTTTCCTGTTACCACGCCTTCTATCTATTATTCACTGGAATTCAATATATTCCCCACGGCATTTCATCCGGCTACGGATGGTCTGGCCATGATCTATTTGGGAGAGGATAAACCGGAAGTCTCTATTAAAATATATAATATCGCCGGCCGGGTGATAAAACAGTGGGACAGGGTCACAGGTGAGAAATTTATCTACTGGGACGGCAAAGATGAAAAAGGCCAGAATATTAGAAGTGGAATGTATATCGTGCATATTCGTGGCGAAGGTATAAATTATCAGGCTAAAATGATTTTAACAAGGTGAAAACTTGAAAAAGAACATCATTTCATTCATTGGACTCTCTTTTTGCGGCCTTTTCTGTTTGAGCGCTCTTCAGGCGTCACCCCTGTTGCTGCTCGATGCGCATAATTCCAGAAGCTTTGGCCTGGCTGAAACAGGTGTAGCCTTCAAGGGAGATATGGATATGATGGATATCAATCCGGCTGCCAGCGCTTCCATGCCTTATACAGCGGTAAGTGGATTTTATATACCCTGGTTCGCTGACACGCGTTTTCTGGGTTTTACCCTGGGCCTGCCTATGAGTTCCCGCAGAAGGGATTATGGATCACTCGGGATTAATTTATCTGCTTTTTATTCCACTCCTTTTCCTAATTATGATGCTCTGGGAAAAAGGTTGGACGATCTTGAGGTCAATGATTTTTTACTTATTGTGAATTACGCCTATCCCTTTCGTATCCTTGATCTGGGGATTAACTTTAAATATTTTAATACGTCACTGGGACAGAGCAAGTCCCGCTCTGTTTCTTTTGATATAGGGGCGATTCAATCATTCAGAATATTCGGATTTAATTTTGAAACAATTAAGAATAATTTTCATCTTGGCCTCTCCCTGCAGAATATAGGGTTTGCACAGAAATTTGTCAGCGAAGAGACATCTCTCCCCTTAAAGGTGAGAGCCGGGTTCAGGTATGATTTTTATAACCACGAAAAGATCAATATTTCTCTCATCCCGGAGCTGATCTACACCTCAGGAGAAGACATGAAAGGCTCTCTGGCCATGGAATTTTTTCTTTTAAAATACTATCATATACGTCTGGGGTATCGCGTCATGGGTAATGTCCTGCACAAACTGGCCCTGGGATTGGGGATCAAGGAGAGCAAGGACACCTATAATATTATCATTGATTATTCCTACATCCCTCTGGAGGATCTTGAAATCTGTCATGCTTTTTCTCTAAAGTTCGAGTTCGGGAAAAAGCCTGAGGTGAAGCAAGAAGAAAAGTCAAAGGAAGAAACGGCCAATCTGAAATAATAGGGGACGGTGATCGACAGGTTGACAAAGTTAGTATTGATTAAAGTGACTTTCCATAAATTTTTTAAAATGCCAAGCACCGTCCCTTTATCGCTAAAAAAGATTTGACTTATACTCGCGAGTATTTTTGAGAAGGTCACATGGTATGAAATACTATAAGATACATTAAAAAGAAAAGTGACGGTTTTTGATATATATAAAGAACCGTTATCTTTCCCTCTTCTTTTCTATTTTTCCTTCACGATTTGATAAAAAAATGATTGACTTTTCATTTTTGTTATATATTATATCTATAATGCACAAAAGTGTATAAAATTGTGCATTATATTATTTGAAATATACAAAT
>JAFGFC010000038.1 GCA_016931325.1 Spirochaetota bacterium
CTCGAGAAGAAAGTAGTTTTTTAATCGCTTCATCAATGTGAAAGGCTTTTCTTAAAGGAGCGGTGGGCTGCAACCAGACGATAATATCCGGAATATACCTCTCTTTTTTTTTAAAAAAATCAAGGGCATGGAAAATGGCCTCCATCGGTGAAGAAAAATCTTCAGCCAATCCCTTCGGCCTTAAAAAAGGCACCTCGGCTTTGTACGTTTTGGCTATAGCAGCATATTTTTTACTGTCAGTGGACACGATCACCCTGTCCAGAAATCTTGATCGCAAGGCTTCCTTGATCGTGTAAAAGATCAAAGGCTTTCCTTTTAAAGGGAAAATATTCTTATCTTTGATGCCTTTGGATCCGCTTCTGGCCGGGATAATTCCCAGTATCTTTTGTTTCATGGTGTAAACCTCTTCTCCACCTTGATATCTATCTTGCTTAAAAGGCCGGCGATCTTCTCTCCGGCCGTGCCGTCGCCATACAGGTGAGACGAAGGGAATCTTTGATTCTTGATAATATGATTTTTGATCGCCTGCGTGATCTTTTTTCTATCATAATCCACATTAACCACATTGTCGGCCTGTTCACGCCCCAGCTGACGGTTACCTATATTAACGGCCGGCACACCTAAAAAGCTGCCCTCTCTGATCCCCACCGATGAATTCCCAACGATCCCTTTTGATCTTAAGAGTAATTTTAAAAAGTCCTGCGGCTGGAAATTCTTGAAAAAGTGAACATGCTGGGGTTTGTGCAGTTCTCTGTATGTTCGGATCGCTTTGGATATCCGGTCTGAACCGGCATCCATGTTCGGCCACATGATGATCGCCGGGATCCCGACGGAATCCACAGCCATCAGAGTCTCCCACATCTGCTCATAAGCATGAGAGAACTCTGTGGTGACAGAATGCTGCATGACCACGATAAAATCTTTGTTCAGGTCTATGATATCGCCGACTCCCCCGTACTTTTCAAAGAACTTGAATTTCATTTCCGGATCTTTCAACACCGCGTCGGCCAGGTCTATGGATGGGCATCCTGTAATATAGATCGTGTCTTCGGGTTCACCCATCTGACGGACCCGTTTAAAGGCAAATTCATTCGAAACAAAATGAGCGGAAGCGAACTTGGTCACAGCATGCCTCACCTTTTCATCGATAGAACCGGTGATCTCGCCGCCCTGTATATGCGCAATGGGAATATTCAGATACGAACCGGCAATAGCGGTAGCCACGGTTTCAAACCTGTCCGCGATACTGACAACAATGTCAGGTTTGTAATTATCAAAGATAGTAGCCAGTTCAATGATACCCACTCCCACTGTCTTTGCCATGGTAGCCGGATTCTCGCCTTCGATGACCATGTAGACCTTTTCATTGATCTTGAATCCTTCTTTTTCCATGATCATATGGGCATTCCCATACTTTTCCAGGATCAATGACGCGGCGCCTATAAGGATCAACTCGAGATTTTTATTTTTCGAAATAGCCTTCAGCAGGCTCTTCACCCTGGCATAACTGGCGCGCGATGTGATCACAACCGCTATTTTTCTCTTTTTTTGTTTCATCTTTTTATCTCTCCTGCAATTAATTTCAAAAATCTTTCGCTGGCCTTAAAATCATCATATTCCAGTATGGTTTTAACAACGTCATTCCTTTTTTTCTTATCTAACTTTATCCGGCCTAAATTATCGAGATCCGCTTCGAACTTTTTTAATACGCCTTTTTTATAGATCCTGTAGGATTGACTCACATTTTGCGTGTCCCACATGACTTTCTCCCATACCGCCTTTCTTATCGGATAGAACTTTTTGATCTCATACCAGATGTTCGGGAACGGGAGCAAAGTCATGGAATATTTTCCCGAAAAAATGCTTTCTATGATCGCGGCTGATTGGAAACCAATATAATAATCACTGATATACATGAGCTCCAGTGTCCGGAACGGGTAGTAACCTTCATCAGTGAATAGAAAATCAACATTTCTTGTAACATAACGGGGGTCATGATGTTTTCCTCTTGTTTTAGCCACGATAAGAAAGTCCTGTTCTTTTGCCGATTTTCTGATGATAGAAAGGATTTTCTTATAGCTGATAAATTTTTCAATACCCAATTTTTTCAAATAGGGCCCAAAAACAATGATCATCACGTAATACATGAAATGATTAAAATACCTGAAGAGCTTGTTCAATTTATGCCCGGTCTCCTTGAAATGAAAATATGGGGCCGTAGAAAAATAAATAATTTTTTTATCAAGAGGGATATTATATTTCCTTTTGATCATATCTTTGTCAAAATCTTCTATCTGATCTAATTCGACAAATCCGATCGCTTTTAATTTTTTTAATTGCGCCGGATCAATATTTTCGTAATTCAGACCTTTTAAAATGTTAACAGGCCTGGAAGACAAGGTGGTAGCGACATCCCACATCTCTAATACACAACTCCCCTTTTCAATGATTTGCATCAGTTCTTCGCCAATATAGCCCAGAGAGCAAAATTTAACCTTTTTCTTTTTTAATGTTACAATCGTCTCGTTGTCAAGGGTCAGGTCATAACCAATATTGATCAAAGCCATTACTCCGTAATCCTGTAAAAGGCTTTCGATCTTTTTTCCCTGAATGATGTCAATATTTTTGAACAGGGTATAAAGATAGTGCAAATCATCCTTTTCCTGTAAAGACCGTATTGAAACAGGTTTGGGTATAAAGATGATCGGTTTGATATCAGGATACATCCTGGTCTGAGCCTTTATAACCGGACCATATAATTTAATATAATTGGCTCGGGGACAATAATAAATAAATGCCTTTCTCATAACTTAGGCTCAATCACCCGGTTTTTTTTGTTTAACCTTTTTATTAATATTGATCAATTCCTTTTTCCTTTCAAATAATTGTAAAACCTCCCTCCAGGAAAAACAGGGATTCTCAGGATATAAATTCTCGTAGATCGCTTTTATTAAATGGAAATCTTCCCTCGTATCAAGTGTCCACCGGTAATGAGAATAATCAATATCATTTTTATAATAGAATATGGAAAATTCATCCGGATGAGAATAGAAATAAGGGGCAACATGCTCTCTCTCGTAATCTTCCCCGGCCTTCCGAAAGATGGTCTCAAGAGCTTTCATACTGAAGATCTCGACATCCAGGCCACGCGGATAGGTCCTGTCCTTCTCTTCCCCGGGGGAATTGGTGATAACATCGTACTTGTGTTGAACAAAGAACTCTATGATCTCATCCGTAAGACCGGCATCGATCAGGGGACAATCCGAGGTGATCCTGACAATAATATCACTTTGATTTTCTCTGGCGGCATGATAGTATCTTGAAAGAACATCATCTTCACTGCCGCGAAAATACTTTGCCTTTGCTTTCCGGCACACTTCCACCACTCGGTCATCTTCTTTCCTGGTGGTTGTGGCAATAATAATATCGTTCTTATTCCTGACCGGCCTGACACGCTCAATGACATGTTCCAGGACCGTCTTTCCCATGATCTGTTTTAATATCTTCCCGGGTAATCGCGTCGAACCGGTCCGGGCCTGAATAATAATATCCGTCTTATTCATGGACAAGATCCTCGATGATCTTTTTGATAGCGCAGGATGAGGTCCCGTCGCCAAAATCATCAATACTTTTTGCCATCCTTGACCAGGTTTTTTTATTTTTTAACAGGATATCTATTTCCCTGACGATCCTGTTTTTTTCAGTTCCAATCAACTTTGATGTTCCCGCCCGGATCCCTTCGATTCTTTCCGTTACATCCCGCACAACCAGAACGGGTCTGCCTATTGTAGGCGCCTCCTCCTGGATTCCCCCGGAATCAGTTAAAACAAAGAACGAATGATCTATCAAATATATCATATGGGGATAATTAAGGGGTTTTAACAAATGAACATTGGGTATATTTCCAAGCACCTTCCGGGCTATCTTCTGGACATTGGGGTTTAAATGAACCGGCAGCACGATCTCAACATCATTCCTGTATATTTTAGCGATCTCTTTCAAAGCGTTAAAAATATTCTTCAAACCCTGTCCAAAACTTTCCCTCCTGTGACAGGTAACCAGGATCACTCTTTTCTTAAAGTCAATAAAATTAAAAAAATCCCTGAATTTCTTTTCGTTCTTTTTAATAAGTTTCAGGCCATAGCGTAAAGCATCAATACCGGTATTCCCCACCACATGAACCGCCTTATTAATCCCTTCGCCTTTTAAATTTCTTTTAGCCGCAGGAGTAGGGGCAAAATGGGTATCAGCCATATGATCGATCAGGATTCTGTTCATCTCTTCCGGAAAAGGCGCAAACTTGTTAAAGCTTCTTAAACCTGATTCAATATGGATCACACGGATCTTTTTATAAAAACCCAGCAGAGCGGATATCAGGGCTGTGGTCGTATCACCCTCGATGATGATCATGTCCGGTCTTGTTTTATTCAGGACATTCTCCAATTTTCTCCAGGATTGGGTCGTAAGGGAAAAAAGGTCCTGATTCTTTTTCATGATGTTCAGATCATAATCCGGTTTGATCCTGAAAAAATCCAGCACCTGATCGAGCATTTCTCTGTGCTGAGCCGTAATACAGGTCTTGATCTTGAAATGTTTATTCTTTTTCAGTTCCATGATAAGGGGAGCCAGTTTAATGGATTCAGGGCGTGTCCCGAAAATGAATAAGAGGGTTTTCATTTATTTTCTTTTATCGATCCGGTTGATTAACCGATCGATTTAAAAAGGTGTATACGATATTACAACCGCCAGTAAAGATAGCTTTGATCAAACTTATCCTTACCAAAGATACTTTTAATATCTATCAATATTTTTTTCCCGTTTGAGGCGTAAAAACCATTAAAATCCTTTATCCCCCACGTTTTAAATTCATCATGGGCGACAGCTACAATAATAGCATTAAGGTTTTTCAGTTCCCTGCGCGATATAAGATCCAGGCCATACTCTCTTTTAACATCTTTTTTACCGGCGACAGGATCATAAAGAACTATCTCGGCCTCATAATCCTTCAATTCATGGATGATATCAATAACCTTTGAATTCCTGATGTCCGGAACATTTTCTTTGAACGTGATACCTAAAATACCGATCCGGCAACCTTTGATCCTGTGAAGACCCCTGATCATTAGTTTGACTGTTTCTTCGACAATATACTTGGACATATGATCATTAATACGCCGGCCGGCCAGAATGATCTGAGGATGATAACCGATCTCTTCTGCTTTAAAGGTCAGATAATAGGGGTCTACACCGATGCAGTGTCCCCCGACCAGGCCGGGTGTGAATTTTAGAAAATTCCATTTTGTGCCTGCCGCTTCAAGCACATCTGTGGTATCGATATCCATTTTATGAAAGATCTGAGCCAGCTCGTTCATCAGGGCGATATTCAGGTCACGCTGTGTATTCTCTATCACCTTTGCCGCCTCGGCTACTTTAATGGATGCGGCCTCAAAGATACCGGCCTCGATCACCTCTCCATAAATTCGGGCTAAAAGTTTCTTTGTGCTCCGGGTATCTCCTGATACAACTTTTGTGATCTTTGTCACGGAATGCTTTTTATCACCAGGATTGATCCGCTCCGGGGAATACCCCACATAAAAATCCTTTTTCCATTTTAATCCTGATATCTTTTCAATAATGGGTACACAGATGTCTTCCACAACTCCGGGATAGACCGTTGATTCATAAACAATGACACTATTTTTTTTCAGTTGTCCGGCGATCATTTCACTGGAACGCCTTATCAGCGACAGATCAGGAAGATTATGCTGATCAGTCGGAGTGGGAACCGTAACAATAATAAGTGAACACCGGTTAATCGCACCGGGATCAGTAGTGAAAGTAATATTTGGCCTCACTTTGGCCAGTTCTTCTTTTGTGACTTCACCTGTCGAATCATGACCCGAGTCCAGCTCTTCTATCCTCTCCTTCTTTATATCCACGCCGATCACGTTGAATTTTTTTCCAAAGGCCACGGCCAGGGGGAGTCCGACATACCCCAACCCGACCAGGGCGATACTTGATCTTTTCGATTTTAAATCGTTGAATATTTTCATCTTTTCACCTTATATTTTTTCTATTTTTACTTTTTTCACCCAGGCTTTTTCTTTCTGATACCATTCGATCACCTTTTTCAATCCTTCATCGATCTTAATTTGAGGCGTCCAATTTAAAATCTTCATGGCTTTCTCGATACGGGCGCAGGTGCTTGTCAGGTCAGCCGGATGCCGGGGCTTCCTGTCAATTCTGGCCTTTTTGCCCAGATGATCTTCAATTTGCTTTATAACATAATTCATTTTGACCGGGTTATCATTTCCCAGGTTTATTACATCATATCCTTTAAAATCAAGTCCCTTGTATAACGCATCCACCACATCTTCAACAAACGTAAAATCCCGTTTTTGTTCTCCATCACCATAGAGCAAGAGTTCTTCACCTTCATCGATCCAGCGAATAAAACGGAAAATGGACATATCAGGCCGTCCGAAAGTCCCATAAACAGTGAAGAACCTGAAAACAAGAGCGTTGATATTGTATAGATAGTGGTACGTATAACACAATTCTTCCGAAGCTTTTTTAGAGGCGGCATAGGGCGATAGGGGATGATCAACCCTGTCATCTTCGCTGAACGGAACCCGGTTATCACCATAAATAGAAGACGTGGTCGCCTGAATCAGCAATGTCGTCTGCTGATATTGACGGATCCACTCAAGAAGGTTTAAAACTCCCATGGTATTGACCTGAAAGTAGACCCAGGGATCATCGAGACTGGAGCGTACCCCGGCTCTGGCAGCCAGGTTAATAATGGCCCTGTATTTATCTTTGAGTAAGGATTCCATTTTTTTCTTATTTGTGATGTCGACTTTTTTAAATGTGAACAATTGAGGATAGTTCTTCTTTAAAAACTCCAGTCTTTTATTTTTAATCCGGGGATCATAGTGATCGTTCAGATCGTCAATACCTATAACAGACACATGGTTATCCATAAATTTTTTAGCGGCATGGAACCCGATAAAACCTGCCACACCTGTGATCAATACCTTTTCCATAATAACTCCTTCAAATTAGTTTATAGTTTTAAAACTAAGAACTATGAACGATAAACTCTATTTTCTGTAATCTCTGTATCCTTCATGTAGGCTCCGCTCTGATTTTTCATATTTTTTATAGCATCTCAAAGATATTCACATAGTTCTTTTTCTTGATATTTTTATTTTCACAATTGATAATCAAAGCAAAGGAATCCTGCTTTGTATGGTTATCTTTTTTATAGTATATTTTAATGTTCTCCAGTTTTAACTCGGACAGGGCCCATTTGGCGATCTCGGCGATCTCATTATCGCCTACAATAAAAACGGATCTGTGTTTTGAGTTGAGGTTCTTCAGAACAGACACCTGGATCTTTTTCTTGATCTCCATCACATCTTTGATCGATCGTTCGATATAGTTATAGGTGCGGATACTTTTCTGCAGCATGGCCTGAGGTGTCAGATGATACAGGATCTTTTTCCTGTTCAATTTTTTGATCTTGAGAAATCCTTTTTTGATCAACCGTTTGATAATGATATTGGTCAGCCCCAGAGAAAGCCCCGAAGACCTTGAAATATCCCGCTGAGTTGATCTGGTATTATTAATAAGAGCATTAATGATCTTGTGCTCCTGGTCATTTAAAATGTCAACCATGATATAATCCTTCCTTCATTTTTTAAAGATTTTATATTAACACAGACCTGTCCTTTAGACCCAGGCAAGCGTTGCATCGCAAGTTCAGTTGGAAGAAGTAAAGTCCCATCATCAGACCAGATCATCCTGCCGCCGAAACAGGCTAGGATAATTGTTCAATATTTGAACAAAAATAACCATAGGAAACAGAAAGTCAAGTATTTTAAAATTATTAGCGGGGGAAGAAAGGCAGAAATTGAAAATGATCTATGCTTTATATTTTAAAGCCGTATCAAATATTTGAATATTGGAATCGATTATTTTCTGTGATTTCTTTTTAAACAACTCTTTTATCGCTCTTCTGAAAGAATCAGGAGTCGCAATTTTGGTCAAAGCAATATAGACACCTCCCATGAAGATATTGGCCCCCATCAGATTACCGGATTGTTCTGCCATTTGATTCGCCTGAAGGGAGACGACAGTCAGATCTTTTCTGACAGGCCGGGTCTGGACAACATCCGTATTTAATAATAACAGGCCTTTCGGCTGTATCCTGGATTCAAATTTAGCCAGCGAGGGATCGTTCATAATGATCGCGCTTGTCGCCTTTTCCATAACAGGGGATGTTATCTCCTCTGACGAGATAATAACGGAACAATTGGCGGTCCCGCCTCGCATCTCTGCCCCATAGGACGGGAAATGTGAAACGTGAAGATCGTCATACATACCCGCCCCGGCAAGAAGATAGCCGAGCGCAATACTTCCCTGTCCTCCAAAACCGGCTATAATGATCTTCTCAGTTTTCATGGGTAATGTCCTTGATCACTCCTAAAGGAAAATATTTTATTACAGACTGGCTGAGATGTTTTATGGCTTCCACAGGTTTCATTTTCCAGTTTACCGGGCAGGCCGTTAAAATCTCAATCAGAGAAAAGCCTTTCTGGTCCATCTGTATTTGAAAGGACTTTTTTATGGCTTTTTTTGCTTTTAAAATATTTCCGGGTGTATCAATAGCGCAACGTTCCAGATAGCGGCTTCCCTCAAGAACCGATAACAGCTCGCATACTTTAATGGGATAACCGGCTTGTCGAACAGTACGACCGGCCTGGGTTGTGGTTGTTTTCTGGCCTAAAAGAGTGGTAGGCGCCATCTGCCCGCCTGTCATGCCATAAACCGTATTATTAATAAAAATAACAGAGATATTTTCACTGCGGTTGGCCGCATGAATAATTTCGGCTGTGCCAATGGCCGCCAGGTCTCCATCCCCCTGATAGGTAAAGACCACACGGTCAGGAAGCACTCTTTTTATGCCTGTGGCCACAGCAGGAGTACGGCCATGGGCGGCTTCTGAAACATCAAAATCCCAGTAATCATAAGCCAGAACAGCGCACCCCACAGGGGCCACCCCGATTATCTTTTCCCTGATATTCAATTCATCCACCACCTCGGCCACAAGCCGGTGTACGACACTATGCCCGCATCCAGGACAGTAATGCATGGGTTGGTCCGTCATGCTTTTCGGTCTTTCAAACACGGTTTTCATAATAAAATCCCTGTTCATGGTTCTTGGTTTAAAATGTAGGGGTTCGATTCAGAGCGAAGCCTCCCCCCGAGGAATCGCTAGGCGATTCCCGGGACTTTGTCCTGGAAATTTTTC
>JAFGFC010000039.1 GCA_016931325.1 Spirochaetota bacterium
AGGGGGGATAATGATCATTCATTATCCTTCCGCCTCTTTTTATTCTGTGATCATTGACCGCAGAATAGTGGGAGTAGCCGGGCCTAGAAATCCTAAAGGGATTTCAGGGATTAAATCCCGGGAAATTTCTGATTTTCACGGGAAGCCTTTAGGCTCGGGAAATAGGGTGGTTGGTGATAACCGTTTCTGAACGAACCTCTGTAATATCACAGATCCTGTATTTTACATATTTTCATTGATTGGTCTCTTAATTTTTATATTATACTGTTATGAAGAAACTGATTATAATATTAATCTATGTGATCTTGATCAGTTTTACGCTAAAAGCGCAGGTTTTTGATATTATAGAGATACGCAATCTTTCCAATAATGTCAAGACCAATATCATTACCTGGAACACGAATATTCTGGCGCCCACCAATGGATGGATCAGGGCCAATCAGTACATCTATCTTCATTATAATAAAAATCATACTATTTATACAGGCTGGGGTTTACAGATCTATACGGATAATGAGACGAACGTGGCTGATCCGGTATATATCGGGACAGGGGATCCGGCAGGGCTTGTCGAAACCGAACAATCAAATGACGTCCTTCTTATGGCCTGGAAGATCGCTAACAACCTGATGCCTAATGTCGCTAATCCCACTGAACGATCGGATCATTCCGGGTTCAGCGATTACGGCTGGCATTTTATGCTGGATAAACGATCAGCGACTTTTTTAAATGAGGAAGATTATCTTGTAATCTACAATCAAAGCGGCATTGCCTGGCATGAGGCGGTCAGGCAGGAGAAACCCACCAATGCCTATGTCTATATTGCGGCTAAATTTGACGAAGCCATGAGAGATAAAAAATACAGAACTTCCATGCTAAAGGTAGAAGAATACAGGAATCCTCAGGATCCGGCATATTTAAAGAATCATTTTTATATCTATTACAACGAATGGCAGAATGAAAATCCTGTACCTAACCATTATACGCCCATGCTGTGGCCCGGGGACTGGAGCACAGGGTCCAACCCTGATTTTGGCTGGACATCGGATTATCAGAGTCCCGGGACTTGCTTGAAAGTAACCTTCACATTTTCTAATGGAGGCGGACAGGGAATTTACTGGAATGAACCGCAGGGTGTTGATGTTTCTGCTCCGGGTATTGGATATGATCTGACAGGCGCGAAACGATTAACATTCAAGATCAAGGGAGATGCAAATTATCTTAATAATGAGTTATTTGTCAGTATCGGTAATGCCGGTGATTCCTGCGGATTGGTTCAGAACGTTGACAATTCCGGCGGGGACCGGTTCAATGTGACTACAGACTGGGTTCAGCATTATATTCCACTACTTTTAGGAGGAGGCAGAAATATGTCCCATGTACGGGTAGGCTTCAATATAGGAGCCGGTTGGAAAGGTGGGTCAACAACTACAACAGCTACGGTATACATTGATGATATTCGTTATGAATCGGCCCAGTATACCAATGAAGGATATCTCTGGACCAAACGGATGGGCGGGAATCAACTTGATTATGGTGAACACATGGTCATGGATTCCAGCCGCAATATTTATATGGTCGGATATTTCCGCGGTACAAATGATTTTGGCGCTGACTGGGGTGTGAGTGACCAGAAGATATCATCCGGTTATTATGATATTTTTATCACCAAGATCAATAACAATGATACCTATGCCTGGACAAAAATCATTGGAGGAAGTGATTATTATGACAGAGGATATGGTGTGGCTGTTGATTCCAGCGGTAACGTGTATCTAACCGGTTATTATTCCGGCACAGTAAATTTTCAGGCTGACTGGGGTGGAACAGACAACAAGACCAATGCCAGTCCAGCCTATTATGACGCTTTTGTCACTAAAATAAACGCGAACGGGACCTATGGCTGGACAAAAAGGATCGGCGGGAGCCAGTATGACAGTGGCTATGCCGTAGTATGTGATCCAAGCGATAATGTCTATCTCACAGGGACGTTCAGACAGACTGTTAATTTTGCCCTGGACTGGGGCGGGACGGATCTGAAAACGGTGCTGGGAACCGAGGATACTTTTATTACCAAGATCAACGCGAACGGAACCTATGCCTGGACAAAAAGGATCGGCGGATTTGAACCGGTTCTCGATTATGGACTGGATTCAGATTCCAACGGCAACATTTATCTGTCCGGCTCTTTCCAGAGTAATGTCAATTTTGCCGACGACTGGGGCGGCAGCGATGAAAAAAATTCTGTGGGTAATTATGATGTTTTTATTACAAAGGTTAATTCTGATGGATCTTATGGGTGGACGAAAAGGATAGGCGGAACAGAATATGATAAGGATTATGGTGTTGTCACTGACAGCAGCAATAATATCTATCTGACAGGCTCCTTCAGGGATACGGTCAATTTTGCGGCAGACTGGAGCGGGTCGGAAAGCAAGACCTCCAAAGGATCGGACGATATATTCCTCACAAGGATCAATGCGAATGGGACCTATGCCTGGACAAAACGGATAGGAGGTGGCCTATTGGATAACGGATATCACCTGGTCAGGGACAATAACGGGAATTTATATCTGGCCGGGCGTTATACAGGCACGGTCAATTTTGCTGAGGACTGGAGCGGGGAGGATTATAAATCCACAACTTACGGGGAATATAACGCTTTTATAACCAAGATAAACGCGAACGGTTCTTATGGGTCGACTAAGAGGATAGGGGGGACAGGCATAGACTGGGCCTTTGCCATTGTGGCAGATAACCTGGGCAATTTTTATGTGGGTGGAATCTTTTCCTATCAGGTTAATTTTGCGGAAGACTGGTTTGATGTGGAATACAAGGCCAGCGCCGGCTTATATGATATATTCCTGACAAAATTCAAGGGCTGGTAAAAGAGGACTAAATTGAAAAAAGTCAATATAATATTTATCTTTGTTCTTATATTAGCTACTTGTCTTCAGGCCAAGGTATGGGTGTCACCCCCTTATAAGGAAATTTTAATAAGTAATGATAAAAGCAAGAAATATGTAGTATATTATACTATAGGGAACACGGCAGAGAACGATGTAACGATCTATGTCGAATTAAAGAACGGCAGGCAGTTCTTGAAAGATGGGGCCAAAAATCCTGGCAAGCCGCTTCCTGTTTCCCACTGGGTGAATTATGACGGTGAAAAGGTATTCACATTAAAGGCTAATGAAAGAAAAAAGTTAGTATTTTTTATCATCCCGCCGGGTGGAGATTACACAGATATGAGCGCTTTTATATCATTTATCATTGATGAAGGGACCATGATCAAATCAGCCATAACCGTTCCCTTCTATGCCATTGTCAAAGAAAATGCCGAATTTGATCTGGCGATCAAGGATTTTGAGCTGATAAAAAAATCCACGGACAATCTGGATTATATTTGCCAGATAAAGATCATCTTTAAGAATCATTCCAACATTCATATAAGGCCCAAGGCCAGCCTGGTGATCAAAGATGAAAACAGCAAACCTGTAAAACATATAAATATGGGTGATCTGGCTCCCATGTTTGATACAGGGGATATACAGTATTCTAATGACCTTGACTTGAAACTGGGAAAGGGCAAGTATACCGCAGAACTTTATGTAAAATACTATTTTTTCCAGAAGGAATTAAAAATGAGCAAGCAGTTCGAGGTCAATGAAAAAGGGGAATGCGTATTTTATTAAGGTAATGATTGAATGAGAAAAATGATATTTATCATCATTCTGATCATAATGTGTGTGACCGGATCTGTATTCGGGCAATACACCCCGGCCGTGTCCAGTATGCATACGGCTGAAGCGGTTGTGGGCCGCCCCAGCACTTATGACGAGTCGCAGAATATTGTTCAGATACTGGGCGATAAGATCGTGCTGCAGATATCACTTGGCTCGGCTGATCTGGTTACCAATGTTTCTCTATTCTACAGAACACCCGGTATGTCAGCATATCAGATGACCAACTTTTTGCCCAAACCGACCGGTGGCGCTACTTATGCCGGTTCAGCCACCATCCCACCCGCTCATGTTGAGCTGGGCAATACCGGTATTTATATC
>JAFGFC010000040.1 GCA_016931325.1 Spirochaetota bacterium
ATGTTGATCTTCATTTTAAAATTTAAAATTTTATTCCAAATTGGTTATATTTTTTAATTGAAATTTCTTCCCATGTGACCCTGGTATCCGTAACAGTACTGAATGACGGACCTTTTTTGATCCGTTCAAGAAAATTACTTAATACTTCCTGCGACCCTTCAGCCATGATCTCTACATCTCCATCATATAAATTCTTTACAAAGCCGGTCAAACCCATCGATTTTGCTGTATTCTGCGCAAAAAATCGAAACCCGACTCCCTGCACTCGCCCTGATACGATCACATGTAATGACATTAACTTTTCCATTTAAAGATCCATTTTTCCCAGTCATCGATTTTCGGTAATATCAGGTCATTACAGATTTTGCCTTAAATATATTATTCTGTGTAAAATATATTAGTAGTTTTTCGTTTTACGTTTATCGCCTAATTATATAAAAAACGTATAACTATGAACGGTAAACTACCCTATATTTCACTTCCAATATTGTCTTAATAACTAATTTATAATATTAATATGTCGGGATGGCGGGATTTGAACCCGCGACCTCACGGACCCGAACCGTGCGCGCTAAACCAAACTGCGCTACATCCCGTTATTTTATCCTTACGATCTTTTGCCTGAATTTAAATGTAAATTCAAGTTTTTTATCTTCTTGCATGTCTTTACTATTTTTATCGGCATTCGTTCTGTATAATATTACATCCGGCAGGATAATAGTAATCTCCCTGGCCTGTTCACTGACGCGTTGAAAGGGTAAAATGCCTTCTACCCTGACCTTGGGATAGATAGCCCCCCCCTTAAACAGGGACTTGGCCGCTTTTTTCCTCTTATGATAATCATCAGTATAATAGGTCTCGGTATAATAACGATTAAAAATAAAAGAATATTCATACTGTTGATATATTGAGGAAGGATATAATTCTTTGAATGTTTCATAATTCAAGGCATTGAACTGGTTTCCCAGTCCGTCTAATAACACAGCATTCTCGGGATCAAAGAATATCTTTGTATCCCGTTTGTTCTCTATCACGATCCGGAATGCCGAAAGGATGGGTCCTCCATCATCATCAACATAAGGGTTATTTTCTTTGGCGATCTCGAACAGTTTTTTTCTGTTCATGTATTCTATCGAGATCGTGATATTCTCGATCTGTTGAGACGCATGGTCTCCCGTGATCTCTATATTCTCCTCATGTACAGGCATCATCCGGCGGATGATCTCAGGGCTGGATGAACAGGCAAACAGTGAAAAAACAGTTATAATAAAAATGATCCGTTTCATTATCTTTTATAATAGTTAATTAATTATTTTCCGTCAAGAGTTTTCAAGACCCAGTTTAACAGTGTGAATCCATCCTTTATCCTGACAGCGGGGTTTTCGAGCGTACTCTCATCGTATTTCATAAATGTGTGATTGGGACAAAGTGATTTTTTTTTCGAATAAAGGATAAAAGGGACAGGCCCTGAATCATGTTTTCGAAGAGTGATCGGCGTGGGATGATCGGGTAAGATCAGTATATCGAAATTATCCTTTGCTTCCAGCAGGGTCTTTATTACCAATCGATCAACATTTTCAATGGCCCTGATCTTTTCTCCAAGATCACCATGGTGACCCGCTTCGTCAGTGGCTTCAATATGAAGAAAAATATAATCATATTTTTTTAAATTCCTCAACGCATAAATGGCTTTGTTTCTATAATTGGTATCAAAATAACCGGTAATACCGGGTACTTTTATCACATCCATTTTTAACAGTCTGGCAATACCGCGTATAATATCCACTGCTGTAATAACAGCTCCTTTCAAACCAAACCGTTTAAAAAATGATGGTATATCAGAGTCAACATCTCCTTCTCCCCACAGCCATACCATATTGGCTGCGATCTTTTTATTTTTATTAACAGGATGATCCGAAAGCCATTTTTTTGTATCAAACATGATACGACGGATCAATTCCTGAGATCGGCCCTTTGGTAAATAATCGTCAATTTTTTTATTCAGGATATCATGAGGAGGGACAGTACTGATCTGGATCTGGTCATTCCTGATAACAGCCAGGTTCCTGTAATCCACTCCTGAAATAAAGCGCACTTTCCTGTCCGTTCTTTTATTCAGGAAGGCGATCAGTTTTTTAGAATCTCTTGTTCTGATGTTACCCCCCGTATAATCTTTCATGACATTATCTTCTATTGTAACGAAGTTGGCCCTGAAAATATGCTCCCCTTTTTTTATCCTGATGTTCCTGGCCAGAGCTTCCAATGCTCCCCGTCCTATCTTGATTGTTCTGGGATCAACGCCCATAATGCTCAGGTTGGCGGTATCGGACCCGGGTTTAAATCCTCTGGGCACTGTATGAACGATCCCGGTCATTCCATTTTTCAAAAGATAATCCATGCAGGGGGTATTGGCTTTCTGTAGCGGAGTTTTATTCCCGAGAGCCTTGAGAGGAAAATCTGTCATACCGTCCGGAACGACGCAAATAAGTTTCATTCGATCCTGCCAAATTCATTCAGAATATATAAGCGATGGATCAGCCATTGTAACATGATATTGAACACAATGTCCCTGTCTTTATCGATGGCCAGGGCATGATAAAAACCTTTCAGTATCTGTATATGTTTTTCAACTGAACCCAATCTATTAAAGAATTCAAAGACAGAGTTCTGGTTCACGATGGCATCCTCATCCCCCTGCAAAAGGAGAACAGGCAGCTCCAGTTTCCTGGCGTTTTTCATACACTCTTTCATGGCATTCTGAAGGGCAAAGTAGAATGTTCCGGTTATTACTTTAACGTCCAGCTCATCGCTCTGGACCAGTTTTTGCATCTTATAATCACGGGTCAACATCTCATTGGTGATCGGTGCATCATATGTATTGAACTTGTTAAAAAGTGTATTGAACGCAGTTTCCAGTTTTTTCTGTAGGGACACATCCATATGAAAAGCGACCAGCGGCGAGAGAAGGATCATGCCGTCAAAATAATCCTGATAATATTTGGAAAAATTGATACCGATCACACCACCCATATCTTCACAGACAAGAAACTTTGGCACACTGGGGATCTCTGATTCGGTCAGCTTCAACATGGCCAGGGTTTCATTAATATAGGTATCAAATTTATCAATATGCCCTTTATAGGCCTGGCTTTTACCGAATCCTGACAAATCAAAGGCATAGATATTAAAGGAATGCCTTCGGAAAAATTCTGCCATTTCCAGTAATCTCAGAGAATGACTCCCCAGGCCATGCAGAAAGATCAACACGGGAGAAGTCTTCTTCCCCTTCCAGAACCTGAAAAACATCTGGCCGCCTTCCGGAGTCTTTAAATATTTAGTAACAAAGGTTGCTTTCATCTTTTACCTCGATTTATCAAACCTTCCTGGTTTATTTTTTCCTTCAACATACCTCACCGTTAAAATGTATTTATATGTTCTTAATAAAAGCGTCATGAACAGTATAATTGGCCAGAAGACGCCTTGTGATCAATTCTACCTGATCAAATGTCATCCCCTTTCCTTTTAATAGATAACGTTTTCCTGTAATAACATTTTTCACCCGGATATCAACATCATTCAATGCTTTCATAATGGTTTCACTGCCCGGGTCAGTCACTTCCGGATGATAATAGATCGTTACCTCCCACCTGTCAGAAACGTCCGATGCTCTATTTTTTATTTTCTGAAATCCATTCTCGATCATCGCGATCCTGTAATCTTCCACAACAGGGTCACAGAACAGATCCTTCACGCTTTTCTGGAGCGTATCATTGTCCAGGGTCCCTGTGATGAGATACAATTTTGAAAAATCGGTTTTTATATTTTTCCCGGGGAACAGCAAATCCAGATCCGGCATCACAATTTCAGGATCTTTGTTGAATATCTCTATTTCGTATTTCATATAAAATCTTGAACTTTCTCAATTCATTAATTTAAAAAATAAAATTCTTTTGTCAAAGGATTATTTACTTATTTTCAAGATTTCAAAGAACCTGCTTTTAATTCAAAAAGGCCCTGTTTCAATGTTTTTATAATATAATGAATCTGTTTTTTCTTTAATTTTGAATAAAAAGGGAGCGTCAGGCTTGACCGGCTTAGATACTCGGCAACAGGAAAATCTCCATCTTTATAACCAAACGTATCCCTGTAATATTTCATCAAATGCACAGGTTTATAGTGCAGGGCCACGCCAATACCCTTCCTGTAAAGATAATCCATCAAACCATCCCTTATGGCCGGATCGACCCGGATCGTCAGCAAATGGTAGGCCGGTTTAATGTTTTTGGCAGGAGAGTGAAATTGGATCTCTTCGATATTGTCCAGGTACTTTTTATACTCCTCAAAAATTTGCCTCTTTTTTAACCATACCTTTTCTATCCTTTCCAGCTGAGGGATCAGAAGCGCGGCCTGGATATCAAACATATTGAATTTATAACCCAGGACAGGGACATCATAAACAGCAAATTGTTCCGTATATCTTGTCAGGGCACTTTTATCCATACCGTGCAAACGCAGAACCTTCAATCGATCAGCCAACTCATCATCATTCACAGCGATAGCGCCGCCTTCACCAGAGGTTATATTTTTTGTGGCATAGAAACTGAAACAAGCCGCATCAGACAACTGGCCCGGTTTGATCCCATCAAATTCGCCTTCAATACAATGAGCGCTGTCCTCCACTATATTAAGACCGGCTTTTCCGGCTATCTCTTTTATTGTTTTTATATTGCACATATTGCCGTAAAGATGAACCGGCATAATGACTTTGGTCCTATCTGTGATCCTGTGTTCCAGCAAAGACAAATCCATGTTCCCGCTTTCCGCTTCAACATCAACAAAAACGATTTTAGCCCCGCAATAAAGGGCTGAGTTTGATGTGGCCACAAAGGTAAAAGGAGTAGTGATAACCTCATCTCCCTCACCGATTTCAAGAGCTTTTAAACTTAAGAACAGACCGGATGTGCAGCTGTAAACGCCCACACTGTTCCTGACACCCAAATAATCAGATAATTTTTCTTCAAATCTTCCGGTTTCAGGCCCGGTCGTTAAAAAAAGAGATCTCAAAGCCTTATTGACCCTGGCTATCTCCTTTTTCCCGATATTATGTTTAAAAAATTCAATCTTCATGATCACCCTGTTGTAATAATTTTTTCACTATGAAAAGAGATATACATTTTATAAAAATATGCTTAATATTTTTAAAACAGGACAGGCAATAATTTTTATAGAGAGGATTTATATTTTATAACTGACAGAAATACCCACCTGAAAATCGTAATTAGAGGTCTCCAGGCGTTCTTTTTCACTGCCACTCTCTTTATAGGTCTCTTTGTCAAATGAGATATTATCCATATTCCAATCTTTTGATGCCGACAGATTTAATTCAAAGATCAGATCCGTGACAGGTTGCATATAAAATCCAAGAGCAAAAACAGTTTGAGGTAATATCTGATAAGAAACGCTTTCGAGTTCATTGATCTTTTCGGTACCTGAATTGATATTTTTTTCTTTTGCTACTTGTTTGGTATTTCTGTACAGTCCCTGCGAAAGTCCGGTGCGCAAAAATATGATCCTGGAAAGCTGAGTATCAAATCCGACAAAAGAGCCGATAAAATGATCTTTCCGGTCAATTTCTGATTTCGTGTATATAGACCTTACCGTTTTGTTAGGATAAATAGTCTTTTCTTCATTTCCCCATACCAGTCCTGTGTATTTTAATCCGTATATGGCCCTGGTGGATTCTGTCAGATTATGGTTAAAGCTCAAACCCGTGGACAGGATCAATTTTTGCTCATCAAAACCGGTTACTTCCGTCTCTTTCATATCGCCCAGGGCATTGAACTTGTAATCTTTGGTATACTGGGAATATTCACCCCCGATCAAAATCCTGATAAACCGGGACTGCCTCAAATTGATCTCGGGATAGATCCTCAAGGCGTAAATGTTCTCCTTCTCTGTTGTGCTGTAATCAAAAAGTTGCAGTGCAGGATCATAATTGATCTCATTGGTCGAGGCTCCGGGCAGACCCTCTTCTGTTTTCATAGGTGATTCATCGATCTGATTAAAGGTAAAATCCCCGGCTATACTGAGGGAGATGGTATCCGTAAAATTAAATCCCACACCACTTCCCAGAACGAATTTGTCCGAGGTGAATTCACTCTTCTGGCTTTTCACGCCACCTGACTCTTTATAACCGGAATGTTCGGAATTAAAATACCCGGTCCGCAAGCCGAACAGGAATTTATCGCTGATATTAAAACCCAGGGTCACATCAAAAGCGGCCCTTGACATGGTGATCTGTTTCTCCGTATCTGTTACAGCCACATTGGTTGCATCATTGATATCTGAGTCAAATGATGTCTCTTTGTAGAATTTATTCCAGTCAGGCTGATAATTGATGAACAGATTAAAAGCCGACAGAGGGATAAGAACGCCGGTATTCAGCTGGATATCATAGCCGCTTCTGGTCGTTTTTGACAGGGACACATTGGTTTTGACCGCTTCCGTGGTCGTGTAGAGTTCATCCACTTCATTACCCGGGGTTCCAAAATCAAGATGGAACGAAGTGAGGATCAAAAACGCTTTAACATCGTTCACCTTGGCCGGGTTGAAATAGATATCCACAATATCGTCCTTTATCAGGCCTGAGAGTTTTCCGTCCACGGGATTTTCCATATCTCCCAGACTTTTAACCCTTGTCATGGTGGCCGATAGGCTTGTAATATAGAATATTAATAATACAATTATGACAGATATGTTTTTCATTATTGATCTCCTAAATTAAAATACAGCCACTGACGACACTGAAAACACAGAATTATTTTTATTCCTCTCTAAATTACTTTATATAATTTATTTTCAGTGAATTTGTATTCAGTGGTTATTATTGATTCTTGAACCACTTGATAAAATCATTCCACCTTGTATCAGAAATGAAATCTATATTATAAGGGTTCGCGGTATAGTCAGTTTTCACTTCACCGGGACTGGGCGGGAAATAGATGGCCAGCCCGTGAACATTTGGCTTGGAAGCCCCATGATGATATTCTTTAACCATCATATCTTCAATAGCGGTCATGACCTCAGCGGCTCCGCCCACAGCGCCCGGGATGTTCTGGTTACACAGCTGGGCAAAATGATACAGGTCAGCCTGGTCAGGATAGGCGAAGTGAGACGTGTCTCCGCGCAAATCCTTGATCTGGCTGCCGCTCTGATTCCTTAGATTATCCGCAAAGATATTAATGGCCGATATCAAAGCATCGAGTTTATCAAGGTTGATCGCGGATTGGGTTGTATCAGCTGTTGAATAATACTGGTTCCTGAACGAAGAGACCAGTTCATAAGAGAACATATACGGGTTATGCGTGGCCATGTTCTTGAACCGCGTGAAAATATCATTATAATCGCCGCCGTTGCCCGGAACCGTTTCTTCAGAGGCCACCAGGTATTTGGTGAGTCCACGCAGTTCATAGGCAACCTCGGCCATCTGCATAAGGCAGGCGTCCATGTACACAACATCAAGCCGTGATTTGTTTCTTTTTGTTGAAAGCGTAAAAATAATCTGATTAAAAGCCTGTTGTACTTCATTCATATAGAGCGTATCATGTCCAGGGCTTTCATCATCCCAGCAGATGGCTTTTTTAGGTGAATAATCTGATACCTGCGGATTATCGCGCCAACCGCCGCCGTGGTTCCACATATCAAGAAGATAATAATCAGCCGCGTAATTGGTAATGCATAATTTCATGAATTCCAGAAGAACAAATGGATCGCCCATATTGGTTTCAGAACTGGCTGTACCGTCAAATATTTTCCCGCCAATACGATGAGCCGCATCTGTCATCATCTGAGGGACACCATCCTGTATCTTGTAGAATCGAACACCTTTCCAATCTCCGTCTGCAGTAGAATAGCCATCGATCCTGTCCATTAAAACCAGAATGGTCAATTGACTTGGCGGAATACCTGCGCTGCCCTGCACCATCTCCTGCAGGTCAGCCACACCGGCTCCTTCAAGGTTATTGGCCGCGTCAAGGTAGACCATCACGACCCAGCTGCCGTCAGGCTCTTTGGAGGGGTCTTCCGGCTGCAAGGGGTCAAAAGGATTCTCCCCTCTCTGATGTTTGTCAAAATCCAGAAGAATTCCGCCGCAACCGACAAACAGAGCCAGCAGGAAGATCAAAAAAAGGATCTTTTTTATCATCAGAATTTTACCTGCAAATAAACATCGTTATTCATGCTATAAAAATTGGGATTATATCCGACCGACACATTCTCTTTAGGTGACCAGATCAGAAGAAAAGCCCCGGCTGCCACGGCCAGAAGGCCGATTCCCCCGACGATCAGATAATAATTCCTGTACTGAACAGCCGCGCCGTATTTATCTTGGTATTTTTCATAGGCTGTCTCAAAAACCTCATTCGCTTTCCCTGAAGGGATAGCCATATACTCCTGCCATACCAGTTCTGCCTCGTCATATTTTTCCAGCGCTTTTTTTCTGATCAATGCGGCCCCCACGCCGGCCAGGATCCCCACACCCATGATAGGCAAAGCCCATTGTTTTAATGATCCGTTCAAAGGCTTTAAGGGAGTAATGGATAGGGTAAATGTGATAATCAATATATATGCCAGTATTTTTTTCATAATCATACCACTTTTAATCAGTTTAATAAAAATATAGGTTTTAAAAAAGAATGTCAACTTTTACATAATTATTACCACTGAAGACTCTGAATTCACTGAAATAATCAAAACTACTGTTAAAAAATGAATAAATAAACTTATACTATTATCCCTTTTCTAAAAGTTTATTATTAAATTCTGTGCTTTCATTGTCTTCTGTGGTTTATCCGAGGCCGACGTCCAGCGTCATCATCACCACAAATCCGGCAATAGTGCTCAAAGTAGCCAGATCCGTATGGCCTGCTCTCTGGGATTCAGGGATGATCTCTTCCACCACAACATAGATCATGGCTCCGGCGGCAAATGCCAGAGCATAGGGCAGAACAGGTTTGAAAAATATTACCAGGGCTGCTCCCAGAACGCCTGCAACAGGTTCTACGATAGCGGACAATTGTCCCCAACAGAAACTCTTAAAACGGGATAATCCCTCACCCCTGAGAGGCATGGAAACGGCAAAACCTTCCGGAAAATTCTGTATCCCAATCCCTAAGGCCAAAGCCACGGCTCCGGCAAAAGTGGCTGATGGTATGTTCTGAGCCAGAGCCCCAAAGGCCACACCGACGGCCAATCCTTCCGGAATATTATGCAATGTGATGGCCAGAAAAAAAAGAGTCGTTTTATCAAGTTTTGTCTTGACACCCTCGACATCTTTCATCTCAAATCCGATATGAAGATGGGGAATGACCTTGTCAAGGATCCATAGAAAGAACGTTCCCAGTAAAAATCCAATAAGAGGAGGCAAAAAGACCGGCAGCGGCCCACCCTCGGACATTTCAATGGAAGGGGCTAAAAGAGACCAGAAACTGGCCGCGATCATGACCCCGGCGGCAAATCCCAGCATACTGTCATTCAATTTCTGATTCGTTCTTTTTACAAAAAAGACAAAGCCGGCCCCTAAGGCCGTAACTCCCCATGTGAATAGTGTAGCCAGTAGAGCCTGCATAACAGGATGCAGGGTTTTAATAAAAGCCATTAAAGATCCCCCTTTTGCTTTCTATTCCGATCGCTGTTTGATAAATTCTTCAATCCTATTTAAAATAGCATCTCTCACTTCTCGAAAAGATCTCATGACCTCTTCTTCTGTTCCCGTGCTATCTGCCGGGTCAGGAAAAGGCCAGTGCAAACTGTTTTTGGCTCTTCCCGGAAATACAGGACATGTGCCTTTGACAGGATCACCGCACAGGCTGATTGCATAATCAAACTCCTCGTCTATAAATTCCTCAACAGATTTACTTCGCGCTTTTGAAATATCAATCCCCAGCTCGGCCATGATCTTCACGGTTCCCGGATGGACCACAACGGGATTGGACCCGCCGCTAAAGGCTTGAATTTTATCTCCATAGTAATGATTGGCCAGAGCTTCGGCCATCTGCGAACGGCAGGAATTGGCAATGCACATGAAAAGTATCCTGATCTTACTCATCAGCAAATCTCCTGGTATTCAGGTATTCGAAAGCTGCCAGGGTCGCTTTAGCCCCTTCCCCGCAGGCCACAATGATCTGCTTGGAAAAAACATCTGTTACATCGCCTGCGGCAAAGATTCCAGGGATAGAGGTTTCGCAGCGGCAATTGACAATGATCTCATTCGCCTTGTTCTTTTTTATATCCTCAATAAAATCTGAAACAGGGACAGAGCCTATCTCAACGAAAACCCCCTGGACTGGAAGATCTTTTATCCCTTCTTCTTCAATCTGTATGCCCTCCACCAATTTATCACCATAGATCTTTTTTACCCTTGTCTTATGGAATATTTTGATTTTGGGATCATTTTTTACTTTTTCTGCCATGACAACATCAGCCTGAAATTTATCAGCAATATCAATAAGGTAGATCCTGCCGGCTATCCTGGTCAATTGTAACGCGGCATCCATAGCGGAATTACCGCCTCCGATGACAGCCACATCCGTATCAGCGAATAAAGGTCCGTCACAGGTAGCACAATAGGTGACTCCTCTGTTCTTGAATTCCTGTTCGCCTTTGACCCCCATCTCTTTTGGTGTTCGACCTGAAGCAATGATAAGGGTTTTCGTTTTATATTTTCCCCTGTTAGTTCTAATTATGATATGATCTCCGTCTTTGATAACATCCTCTGCCTTTTCATTCTTGTTAACATTGACTTTGAATTGCTCCAAATGCTCTCTGAATTTTTCAACCAGGTCAGCACCGGAAATGAATTGATATCCGGTATAATTCTGAATATCAGAACTCCAGACCGCCTGACCGCCGATATCCTCGGTGATAACGAGGAAATTCATCTTTTTCCTGGCTGCGTAAATACCGGCTGTAATACCGGCCGGCCCCGCGCCTATAATGATCAGATCATACATTATTTAATACCCAGTTCCTTTGACACGAGCTGGGGATTAAAACCCACCATCACCTTGCCGTCAATATCGATCACAGGCACTGCCAGCCCATGGCTTTTCTCTCGCATCTCTAAAAGTTTCTCCCTGTTTTGAGAAACATCATAGTTCTCAAAAGGGATATCCTTTTCTTTTAAGAATTCCTTCAAATGCGCACAGTGAGGACAGGTGGATGTTGTATAAATAACCACCTTTTTATCCATAAATTAACCTCCCTGTAAAAAACTTATGTAAATCCTTTGGGACGCTACTACCGTCCCCCACCTGTTAGTCATCTTTTCTTTTTCCCAGAGCCCGGTCGATCTGAAAGATCAGATTAACAGCCCCTCTGGCCATTTTTAATTGTTCCAATATGGTTAAAGCGTTATCTTCTTCTTCCACCTGTTCATCAATGAACCATTTCAGCATGCTCTCCGAAGCATAATCATTCTCTGCTTTGGCCATTTTCATCAGGTTGTTGATAAGAGAGGTCACTTTTTTTTCATGTTCATATACCTGCTCGAACACCTCAAGAGGTGATTTCCATGCAGCGGGAGGGGCTTCGACATCTTTTAATATCACCCGGCCCCCTCTTTCATTGATATATTTGTAAAACTTCATAGCATGTTCGGTCTCTTCTTTAGCCTGGATCTCCATCCAGTTGGCAAAACCTGACAGATTTTCTGATTCCAGATGAGAGGCCATTGCCAGATAAAGATAGGCTGAATAGAGTTCCCGATTAATCTGTTGATTGATGGCATCCTGCATCTTTTTTGATAAAAGCGCCATTGTCTTCCTCCTTTTTAAACTTTATAAAACAGAATCATTTTGTCTTCCAGAAACCATGTATATTACAGTATTCGCGCACCATTAGAACCTTGTCCTTTTTTACGCAAAACAGAGCTTCAGCGGATTTTCCGGGTTTAAGGAATTCCTTATAGGATTTACCATCAGTCACAACCTCAATCCACTGAATAAAATGTTTTTCCTCCATGGGATGAGGAACAGACCCGACTTTAACTTTTATGCCGTTATCCGTTGCTTCAATGACCGGCACATGCTTTTCCTGGCCCTGGTCTTCTGTTTTCTCTTTTAACAGGTTCATGGGCTGATTACAGCAGACCAGTTCGCCTCCGCCGGCATGAAGTAATTGTACAATATTTCCACACACTTCACATTTATAAACTTGCAGTTTTTCCATAAAACTTTCCCTCCTTAGAATTTTTTAAATGTATTTTTAGGCGCGCTGCATACGGGACAGCGATCAGGCGGCTCATCGATATGAGTGTATCCGCATACAGGACAGATATAGACGTCTCCGATATCAGTGTCTTTGCTGTTCTCCACCGCATCCTTGGCCATCTGGTAATAACCGGCATGGATTTTTTCCGCTTCAAGTGCATAATGAATTGATGTTTGAGCCCCTTTTTCATCCTGCAATTTTGCCACAGCATCGTAGACCGGGTACATCTCATCCACTTCGAATGTCTCGCCGTTAATGGCTGTATCAAGATTATCTTTTGTTTCCTTTATCAAACCCAGGTTTCTGGCATGATTGATGGCATGGACCTGTTCCGCATAGGCGATGGCCTTGAAAAGCCTTGCAATATTGGACAGCCCTTCTTTCTTGGCCACGTCACTGAATGCCATATACTTCATATGAGCCATGGATTCTCCGGCAAAAGCTTCATTTAAAGATTTTTCAGTCATCTTTTTCATCTCGTTAAAACCTCCTCGTACATATTAAGAAATAATCAGAAATCTTATTTGTTGGACATATCTTCCAGAATAGTTTGAAGATCGTCTTCATGCTCTACTTCGTCAGCCAGTATCTCCTGAACCATTTTTTCAGTGATAAAGTCCTTATCCTTGACAAAATCCAGCAGTTTTGAATAGACGGAAATAGCGCACTGCTCCCCTTTGACATTCTGTTGCAGGATCTTTTTCACATGGGGATCACTCGGGGTGTCATATCCGCAGTTGGTCAGTTTATTCCAGTCATCCGGTGTGAGTATGGGAGTACCGCCTAAAACCATGATCCTCTCCACCAGCATACCGGCATGCCTCAGTTCATCACCGGCATGCTCCTCCAGCTCGGCTGTCACGAAACCCCTCGTCGGTCCTGTGGCCACCTTGGCTCCTATCCAGTATTGATAATAGGCCAGCCATTCATCAGCCAGAGCCTTGTTCAACATTTCAAGCAATTTTTTTACGTCAACACCCACTATCTCTTTGCCTTTTGTTCCCATATTGTAACCTCCTTGGTTTTTTATTGTATAGCTTTTTTAACTTCTGTCAATTTTTGAAAATGCTTTCTCTCTTCCTGTACAATCTTTTCTATTTTGTCCAGCTGGTCTTTCGGCAACCATATCTTCATTTCCTGATAATAAAGGATGGAGTCCAGTTCTCTTCTGATGGCAAAATCCAGAGCATCCTTGGGATCAGAAATTCTTTCTATTTCGGCCTGCAGAACTTTTTTATCAAAAATGAAATTACCCGCATAAGCCTGCAGATAGGCAAAATATTCCTGAGGATAATTCTGCCCTGGCTCATACTTTTCAAATTTACTCAGCAAATCACCAAAGGTCTTTTTATGTATCTCTTCCTCTTTGGCTAAATACTGGAAAAGGTCGATCACCTTTTCGTCAGACAACTTTTTTGCCATCTCAAGATAAAATCTCTGACCATTCTCTTCAATGGCCATGGCAAATTGAAAGATCTCACTGGCATTAAAATGGCTCATTATTCTCTCCTTACAGCAGATTTAATTCTTTGTGTTTTTGATATATCCTTTCCGCCAGATCATTTAACGCCTTCAGATCCGCTTCTTTAGGATGTCCTTTGATCATTACCGGATCAAGATAGTCTGCCTTCAGGTTGGTGATCATGGACCTGATCGTTTCTTCCGCTTTACTGCCCCATCCGAACGAACCTATCATGGAAAAGAATTTTATCTTTGGCCGGAGGGCATTAATAAGATAAGTGGCATAGACGGCCGCCGGGTGAGGACCGATCAGAACCGTAGGTGTAGCGATAATAACAGAAGCGGCATCGACAAGAGAGATCGCCAGCTGACCGAGATCAGTCTCTGTGAGATTATAGGGTTTAACATGAATTCCTTTTTGATTGAGAGAACGGGTTAAATGATCTGCCATCTTCTGGGTGCTACCATGCATGGAAACATAGGGCAGGATCACCTCATTTTTCACCTGATCCGATATCCAGTCTTTATAGGCCTTGAGAATAAAGGACGGCTTATCATATATGGGGCCATGGCTGGGACAGATAAGATCGATCTTTAAATTTTGGATCTTTTCCAGATGTTTCACGATATTCGCTCTAAAGGGCATCATGATCTCCGCATAGTATCGTTTGGCCGCTTCAAAGACTTTCGATTCATCCTTTACAAAGGTCTCGGCAGTGGCCAGGTGGGATCCAAAAAGGTCACAGGAAAAGAGTATCTTATCTTCTTCCAGATAGGTCAGCATGGTTTCCGGCCAGTGCGCCCAGGGAGCCAGGATAAACTTCAAAGTCCGATCTCCCAGTGACAGTGTCTGCCCGTCATTTATCACCTGAAATTGATCAGGGGATAAAAGCAAAAGATCCATTAAAAAATCTTTGCACTTGGGATTGGTCAAGACCCTGGCTTCGGGATATCTCTTTAGAATATCCGGTATCCGGCCTGAGTGGTCCTGCTCCGCATGATGGGAAATGATATAATCTATCCGGTCTACTTTCATCTCTTCCAGATTTTTAAAAAGTTCGTCCTGAGAAGGATCGACCGTATCCAGCAGAACATTCTTTTGACTGCCTTTGATAAAGTAGGCATTATAGCTTGTCCCGTCAGGCAGGGGGATCAACTCATCGAACAGTTTTCTATCCCGGTGATTCACTCCAACAGTGTATACACCTTTTTTCAGTTCTTTTACAGGCATGACTATTATTCTTCCTTTTCAAAATCATCCTTGGTCGCGCCGCATACAGGACATACCCAGTCACCCGGCAGGTCCTCAAAGGCCGTCCCCGGTTCGATCCCGTTATCAGGATCTCCTTTATCCGGATCATAGATATACCCGCAAACAGTACATCTGTACTTGTACATAATGGTACCTCCTTGATTCTTTCTTTTCTCTTATTTCATATAGGTGGGAGCATTTTCCGGTGATTTTCCCTTTTTTACCTCATGATAATAACCATAGGTCATGGGTTCTCCTTCGGATAATTTCTGGGCTTCTATGACCCGGCCAATAAAAAGGGTATGAGTTCCAACTTGCTGGGAGGATACTAATTCACACTCGAAATACCCGGTTGTATGCTCCAGAACAACAGGGGCTTTCGTTATCCCTGTTCTGTATTTTATCTCTTTGAATTTATCGACATCCTTTCCTGACTTGAATCCGAAAAGACCGATCAGAGTCATGGGTGCCTGTTTATCCAGCACAGAGACCGTAAACACCCTGCTTTTTTTTATATATTCATGGGTTAAATTTTTCACATTGATGGCCACAGCCAGTTGAGGCGGATCAGCGGTCACCTGAAAAACAGTATTGGCGATCTGCCCGTTAAGCCTATCCCCATTCACCGAGCTGATAATATACATTCCGTAATTAATACTGAAAAAGCATTGCTTGTCCACTTCTGTTTTCCTTTTATAATGAATTCAAATTTGAATTGAATCCAAATTAATGTAATACTCTAAAAATGATTGTCAATAGATAATCATTTTTTTTGCTTTTTCAAGCATGATCTGCATATTCCTTTTAGATAGACCTGTTTCTCAAGGATCCTGTGACCTTCGATCAAATTTAAATTACTGAACGAGGCATCACATTTTATATCCCATATTTTTTTACACTTTGTGCATTTTAAATGCAGGTGAGGTTTTACATTATAGTCATACCGCATCTCATTCTCTTCTATGGTAAGGCCTGTGACAATGCCTTTTTTTATAAAGAGATTAAGCGTATTATAAACGGTTGTTTTGGATAAGGTGGGGATATCCCTGGAAAGAGATCGATAGATCATATCCACGGTCGGATGAACGTCATGCTGATACAGATATTCAAAAATCGCCAACCTCTGAAAGGAAGGCTGTATACCACAATCCAGCAAGATCTTCTTTAGATCGCTTTTTAAAACATTGGTCATGCTCATCTTTAATTTCTTTACTTCCATTTTTAGTCCTTTCATTTAAATTAAAATCAAATATCGACATGAATGATCTTTCTGGCTAAAATCCCTATGAAAAAAGAGATGCCCGCCACTCCCAGGCTTAAAGAAAGCATCTCAAAGAACATCTTTTTCAAGCTTATCTCTTTTACGATGGAAACAAAAAAAGTAAAGAAAAGGATCACCAGGCAGGCATGAACAAGTGTAAAACCCAAAGCCACATAATAATGATCATAGATCAGATAGGGCAGGGTCAGAAATAAAACTGTGACAATATACGCAAGGCCAGTGTAAAGGGAAGCTTTGAAAGGATTTTTACTCCCTTTTTCTGATTTTTTAGAGAGGTATTCAGAGGCCGCCATGGAAAGCGAAGCGGATATTCCTGTTATAATACCTGCCAGATAGATCAAACGGGTATTCTGCAGAGCAAAGGTCAGACCCGCCAGTGCCCCGGTCAATTCAACTAATGCATCATTCAACCCTAAAACCATGGATCCGATATAGTTCAATTTTTCCTCTTCGATCATATCGATCAAAAGCTGTTCATGACGGGTCTCATCATTCAGGATCCTGGCCACCCGAGGAACTTTTTTTATCATGGACCGGTAGAACGCTTCAGCCCTGTCCTCGCCTTTTTCCATCAATTTTATGGAAAAAGTCATGCCTAAAATGCGGTAAATTAAATAATATTTCGCGATCTTGAATTTACCGGGCCTGATATCGGTACCTGTAAATTTTTTCCAGAAATCATAGTGGGTCATCTCATCCTTCGCGATGCTCTTGAGAACATTCCTGTTCTTTCCTTTAGCCCTTTTGGCCAGCAGGGAATAAATATAGTATTCAGTGATCTCTGATCTCTGGAAGATCCGCGCTATTTCGCTTAATGATTTTTTCATATCATCTCCTATTTAAAGATCTCACCGGTCTGCCTGTACCAGAAGAGCATATCCAGGTGGTTCAAGGGAATATTCATCGTTTTACCAAATTTTTTCATTCTCTGTTCGATCATAAGATATCCCTTCCTGGAAAGATTCTTTGGTATCTCTTCTATC
>JAFGFC010000041.1 GCA_016931325.1 Spirochaetota bacterium
AACTCAGTTTTTATCTAAACGGGAAGGATATAAGGAAAATCCCATCGATTATATTTACAATGCTATTAATGACATGATAACGAAATCCAAAGCGACCGGCATAGAATTTGTTGTTTCCCGCCTTGTTTTTTCTCAAAAAGAACTGAATTTTGCCAAGATAAAAGAAAGTATACAGAAAATCAAATCCATCCTTCAGGGAACCGATATTTTAATACATAATAACTATAATGAAGCCATTATTCTGTTTCCCGCTACTCCCAAAGAAGAAGTAGATACCCTTATAACCGGTTTTATACCGAATATTTCACACATGACCGTGAATTACTCATCAGTCAACTATCCAAAAGATGGGGACACAGTCGATGCCCTTTTTTCTAAATTGTATAAAGAGGGAGTCAGGTAATCCATGGTTCAGGTCAAAAAGGAAAAGTTGAAACCGGGCATGGTAACAGCTGAAGAAATATCAGGGCGAACCAATATCAGCATTAAAAAGGGGACTGTTTTATCCGAGCGTTTTATTAATCTCATCAACAATAAGATCCTTTTCAACATTGACACCATACCGGTGACAGAAGAAAGCTATAGCACGATCCTTTTACATTATAAAGATGAATTACAGAAAGAAACTCTTTTTAAGAAAAAACAGTTCTCAGATGATCTTATAAGTGATCTTGAAATTGAAAAAATATCTGATGATAATTACAAAACCAATAAAGATCTTGTTAATCTCAGAGAAGAAACTTATTTTCCGACTGATTTCTGCGTTAACGGCGATATTGAAAATTGCGCTTCTATTTTTGTTGGCGGCAGTCTTACGGTTTTTGGCGATGTCAAGGACAGCAATATTATATCCAAAGGTAATATTCTTATCCATGGGAATATTGAAAATCATAATCGTTACTATAAATACAACTCATACGGTCTTATAAAAGCCAACAACATCAATAACGCTGTTATCCATGCCGAAACAGTCCATGTAAGGCATTCTATTACAGATTCCGAGATTATCGCTGATCAGGAGATAGAAGGCCCGGCTACCATGTATATCCAGAATTCCAAGCTGCAGGCCGGATATAATATCATTCTGGGTTCTGTAAAAGACCAGACGACCCTGATTATCTTCAGTGAAAAACAGATCGAATTGATCAAAAAACTGTTCGAGATAGAAAAAAGATTAAAAGATTATGAAAAAGAGATCGAACCGTTAAAACAATCAATTCGTGTTTTTCAGATCCTGCGCGAGAGGATCAACGAGCTGCCCACCGATAAAAGGAAAAAGCTCATATCCAATATCAAATTGATGAACGCGAAACTGCAAAAGAAAAAGTATTTAACAGAACAATTTGTTACGCTAAAAGTGGAAGCTGATAGATTAAAGCAGGCCAGAGAAAAAGCCTCGATCATTATCGAGGATGAAGTGGCCAAAGGAACCCGGGTGGTGATCGACAACAGTTCTTTTATTGTTCAGATGAAAGACAAAGGAGTTGTGTTTTATAAAAAAGGGATGATCATCATGGGTAAAAAAAGCAGGGTCAGATAACATATTAAAACAATATTGTTGAAAGGATTACATAATGGAGCGTAAAAGAATTATCTATGTTATTAAATGGGTAAAAAATGAAAAACCCTTTTTCCAGCTGGGTGAATTTGTCATGACAGGTATGGATAAGTACCTGCCGGCCCGTCCGGAGATATTTTTCAGCCTTAATACGACTCTTCAGGCCATTAAAAATAAATTCTCTTCTTCAAGCCTTATGCTCTTGACGATGGGTATTGATAAAGAAGACGTAGCCTTAATAGACAAGTTCATTGCCACGAATTCTTTTATTACCGGTCATAAGAATATAGCCAAACCATTAGGAAAAAAGAGCGACGGAACCCCTTATAGGGTCTTTATGGTTGACAGTGACTTTGAAGCATTGAAAAAAATAAAAAGGATTATAGTAAAAGAACATTTTGAAATTATAGGGATCGCCCGAGACAGTGACCACGCCATGGATTTTCTAAGGAAACATCATGACCATATCGATATCCTTATCACCGAACTTTATCTGGAACCAACAGATGGCTACAAATTAATCCAGAAAGTAAAAGATCTTTCCCCCCGCATCAAGATCATCATTGTCACTAAATCTAATAGTGAACTTGATATACGAAAGGCGGTCGATCTTAAGATCAATGGATATATTATCAAACCCATTGATCAGGAAAAACTGATCAATGATATAAAAAAGGTTTTGAGCTGAATTTCAATATTTCCTCCGTTAAAATCTTTATAACTGCCAAAAGGCAAAAAAATATGTTGAAATCTCTTTTTCACTTATTATTTTATTCAAACGATTTCGAGAGCGTAATATGCAGGATAAAATTATCAGTTTAAACATCAGTGATGAAATAAAAGCGAGATTAAGCCAGTGGCTGACTGAAGAATACGATGAAGATATAAAAAATGAGATAAAAGAACTGATCGAAAAAAATAACCTGAAAGAAATAGAAGACCGATTTTTCAAAGACCTGGAGTTTGGAACCGGCGGATTAAGGGGTGTGATAGGAGCCGGCACAAACAGGATGAATAAATATAATATCTGGAAAGCCACTCAGGGATTAGCTAATTATCTGAAAAATCAATTCAGGGACGGTCGTATTAAGGTTGTGATCGCTTTTGATTCCAGACATAAATCCGATCTCTTCTCCAAAGAAACCGCCATGGTGCTGGCAGGTAATAAGATTCAAGCCTTTCTTTTTGAATCCTTGCGCCCCACACCGGAATTATCTTTTGCTGTAAGACATTTAAAGGCTCAGGCGGGCATTGTTATTACAGCGAGCCATAATCCTCCTGAATATAATGGATATAAAGTATACTGGGAGGATGGAGGTCAGATCGTCCCTCCCCATGATAAGAACATCATTTCTGAGGTAAATAAAATTGCGCAGGTCTCACAGGTGCAAAGGATGAAAGAAAAAGAAGCGATCGATAAAGGCTTTTTAAAGATTATCGGGCAGGAAGTCGATAAGGCTTATCTTCAAAAGATAAAATCTCTCAGCTTGAATCCTGACATCATCCAAAAAGTTTCTTATCAATTGCGTATCGTTTATTCTCCCATTCATGGAAGCGGTAATTTGCCGGTCAGACATTCGCTTGAAAATTTCGGCTTTAAAAATGTTTTTGTGGTTAAAGAGCAAGAACTTCCGGATGGCAATTTCCCAACTGTAAAAAGCCCCAATCCCGAGGAAAGTGAAGCCCTGGAAATGTCTATTAATCTGGCCAAGGAAATGAAAGCTGATTTTCTCATCGCCACTGATCCGGATTGCGACAGGATGGGAGTAGCTGTCAGGCAGAATAACGATTATGTATTATTAAATGGCAATCAGATCGCATCCCTTTTGTGTCATTATATTTTGTCTCAGAGAAAAGATAAAGGCCTTCTGCCTGATAATGCCCTGATCATAAAAACGATCGTAACCACGGATCTTATCACCTGTATCGCACAAAACTTCGGGGTGGAAGTATATGAGGTGTTAACAGGATTTAAATATATCGGGGAAAAGATCAAGATACAGGATGACCTAAAAAAAGATGGAAAGTCCTATAAAGAGTATATCTTTGGCGGGGAAGAAAGTTATGGTTATCTGGCCGGGACATTTGTACGGGATAAGGATGCCGTGATCTCCAGCAGTCTTTTTTCCGAAATGGTGGCCTATTTAAAGTATCATAATAAAGATGTTTTACAGTATTTAAATGATATTTATTCTGAATTCGGTTATTACACGGAAGCCTTAAAATCAATGACGTTAAAGGGGAAAGCCGGGTTGGAAAAAATCACCCAGATCATGGAACGCTTCAGGACCAATCCTCCTCAAAGTATAGGCCCTTTAAAAGTTTTAAGAATAGGCGATATTTTAAAAAATGCCCTGATCGATGTTAACACACAGAAGGTTATCGGGAATTATGATCTTCCCGGCTCCAATGTTCTGGTTCTTGATCTGGAAAAGAACATCAAGATATCATTAAGGCCATCAGGAACCGAGCCCAAGATCAAATTCTATTTTGCCGCATCAAGTCAGGATACCCGCAATCTTTCTGAGACCAGGGTTAATGTGGATAACCTTTTGCTGGAAAGCATTCATCACTTTCTGGATTATGTGAAAAAAATATGAATAAAATTCATATTTTTTTCACAAGATTTAATTTAATCGTTCTTCGTTCATAGTTAATCGTTTTTAAGTATTAAAGAACGACAAACTATGAACCATAAACAGACTATTATTTATCATTGTTATACATTAATAAATAAATGTTAAATATTATTTTACAGGGCATCATTCAGGGGCTTACAGAATTTTTGCCTGTCAGCAGTTCCGGGCACCTTTTATTCTTTCAGTCCTTGACACGTTTCAAAGGGCCTTATCTACTGGTAGACGTTGTGCTTCATGCCGGCACACTCTGTGTTATCCTTGCTTATTATTTTAATGACCTGAAAAATATACTTTTTAAATTCCTTCCCAATCCCTTTAACCTCAATATAAAAGAGGTAAAATTAGCCTGGTTGATCCTTCTGGCCAATATCCCTACCGGTATTTCAGGCCTGATAATAAAAAAATATTTTTCTTCGATTTTTAATACATCGTCCCTTTTGTTCTTTACGTGGGGATTGATGGGAATTCTTCTGATCGTTTCAGACAAGGTCAAGAGCTCTAAAAAAGATATATTTTCACTTACACCTTTTTATGCCCTAATGATAGGACTGGCACAGGGCATAGCGATCCTACCGGGTATTTCACGTTCAGGGATAACCATTATCACAGGGCTTGTCTTATCTTTGAAACGTGAAGAAGCGGCCCGATTTTCCTTTCTTATCAGCATCCCGGCTCTTTTGGGATCTATTATGATGGAAGCCCTGGACAGTGAGATGATATCATTTTCTTTCACGACCCTGGGTTTCGGTTTTATCTTCTCTTTTATTTTTGGATTACTGGGGATTATAACGCTGTTAAAACTGCTTCAAAAGGCGAAATTTTTTTACTTTGGGATATATTTACTCGTCCTGGTCGTTATTCTCGGCTTTATCAAATAATCGTTTAATAATATGCTTTCGTAAGGAGATAAAGCCGGGAGACTTTTCCATTTTACGATAATTTTCATTATTGGTCAGGATCTCTATATTTTTATATTCATGCAATTTGAACGAAACAAGAATGTTTAAAGCATGAGTGGTGGCGCCATCAATAATACTATGATGATTCAGATCCAATTCAATGCGATCCTCCGGCGTGACCTTGCGAATTTTCGGAAGATCTTCCAGGAAAAATTTTTCTAATTTTCTGTTAACTTCCTGTAATGTGCTGTTTACATAATAGCCATCAATATAGACTGTGTTCACTTTATACTGTTGATAGGTTTGGTTATTTTCAATATTCATGGTCTTTCCATCCAGATAGACATAAGAATTAGAATATTTAAAAACCACTTTGGCCGGTTCATATTTTCCATCCATAATGGGGGTCTGGTCCTTTACTTTTTCTTTATAGACGATCTTTTCCTGATAGGATAATACTTTGTCCAGTATTTTCTCAAATTTCTTGGATGGTTCGATCACATCATTGGATTCATTAATGATTAAATAATTGAAATAAAATATTTTATTGGCTTCTTCAGGATGAGTGATATAATAATCAAGGATATCGTTGATCTGTTGATTATTGGTCCTGACCGTTTTAAAAACAATATTTGGATATTGTTTGAATGCCTTGAAATGTTTAACATCCCCCGGTCCCCCCACAAATATCATGCTGATGGTATTATAGGTACCAAAGGTATTGGCTCGGCTGAGAAGTATGCTGGAAATGATAAATGTTCGAAATAACTTTTTTTTATCCGGATCAAGCGAATCATCCAACCCGAGATCCATTCGGTAATCAAGGACGATGGTAACGGGTGGACCTCCGTTATCTTTGATAAATTGATTAAATGAAGTCCGGATAAAAGAGGTATTTTTTTTTATCTTGATCTGTAATTTCATCAGACTGATATCATTAAGTCCGGGATAACCACTGACAAGGGAACAATCCTTATTTTTTATAATATTCGTAAGAGCCTGAAGAAGACGTTTATTTTGTGTTATTATTAATACTTTTTTATTTTCCGACATAACCATCAACCTTTGTTGAAGAATCAGAAAGTCCTTATAATATAATCAATTTATTTTTTTTGTCAAATAGTTTCCATAAAATACAATAATTTCCCGATCATTTCTGTTTCAAGGAGATGAAAATCGGGAATAGGGAGAAATTCTTGTTGAAAAAATATTATAGTGCGATATATTATTTAAACGGGCAGAATGGAGCGTATTCTTGAGAAATATTCGAAGGCTTATCATCTATTTCACCATAAGCGCAGTGATTATAAATTTTACTTACATTTTTGCCACAAAGAGCAGAGAAGATATACGTTTTAAATTAAGAAGATTATTCTCATCATTGATCATAAATCAGCCTGAGCTAAAGCCCCCTGCCATTCGTTATCCTAAAGGACTGCAGATCCTTACCCCTAATCAACTTTTACGATCAAAAATATTTCCTGCTGATCTGGAAGAATTAAAAAAAGAAGAGATCAGGACAGAACCGTTATATATTTCTCCTCATCAATATAACACCATCATGGTAAAAGATGAAAAATGGAAACCCCTCCCTACACCAGAAGACGGCGTAGAACACAAACTGGACTGGCAACTTCCGGATTGGGAAACCCATCTCAGGATCTATGGAAGACAGGTCATCGGCTTTACCGTTGGAGATTCTCATTATCTGAAAACACCTAAATCAGCCGAAGCCAGAGCCCGTTCATCCGCTGTAACGATCGGTTTCAAACCCGATCAGAGCCTCGAGATACATATCCAGGGCAAGGTCGGGAAAAAGGTAACGATCCAGATCGACTCAAGCGGCAGGCAGGAGCAGGACACTTATAAGGTCGAATATAACGCCATTGATGAGGATGAATTCATCCAGAGGATCACAGCCGGAAATATAGGGGTCTCACTTCCAGGTAGTGCTTTTGCCGTAGGCAGCGGCGGTGGAACAAAAAGCGCCTTTGGTATCCAGGCTCTGGCCAAGAAAAAACCCTTCACCTATCAGGCCATTGCCAGCATGACTCGTGGCATCACGGAAGTAAAACATTTTGACGGCGCTTCCCAGCTCGTAGTGAAAAATATAAGGGATTATGATTATCAAAAACGAAAATATTATCTCCTTAATCAGGGGAATGCCATTCTTGAGGGATCTTTAAAAATATACCTTGATGACAAGAATAAAGATAACGACATAAACCCTGTTGTCATTACCCATACCAATATCTTATCAGGCACCAATGTCCAGACCAATTACTGTGATATACTCTACAGCGGTAAGGACTATATTGTAGATTTTAAAACCGGTTTTGTAAAATTCTTAAGAACCATTACGGATTCTCAGGATATTCTTGTCTACTATGACAGAGTTGGCCAGATCGGACCTTATATGGCTTCTACCAGCCATCCTTACAATATCACAGCCACCAACCATTCAGATCCGGGTAAAACCTATATCTTTCTCTATAAATCTGAGGCCGGACTACCCTCTCCTTATGAATTTCGCGGAATATATTATGTGGGGGATCAGAACATCAAAAAGGACGATAAAGATTTCCGCTTCTTTGTTATTGATAAAGACTACAGGAAACTGGATTCCCAACCCTTTTCCGAGATCAATGCCCTGCAATACACTCATTCCGGATCCAGTTATTCCTCATACTATATTGATGAAGTGAATGGCTACATCTATTTTAACAGACCTGAACCTTTTCTTTTTCCTGGCTCTTTCTATATCAGCAATCCTGATAAATCGATCTACGAGTACAATCCACAAGCCACGGATTCTTATTATTATCTCCATATGGAATACCGTTATGAATCCAGGACGTTCAGCCTTCACTGGAACATTATTCCGGAGTCCGAGCTGGTCTTTGTGGATGGAAGAAAGCTGGTCCGGAATGTTGATTATACTATCGATTATCAGACAGGCCAGCTGGAATTCAAATCTGACAGAGTAGTGATCACAGCCGAAACAAAAATAGATGTGGTATATGAATACTACCCTTTTGGCGGCTCCCTCCAGCAGATCCTGGCGGGCTTGCGGATAGACTATGAACCCTATGAATGGTTCAAACTGGGTACGGTAGGATTCTATAATGGGAAACAGACACCGGCTAAAGTGCCGACACCGAACAACGCCACGGACAACAAGTGGGTCGGTTCTGTGTTCGGTAAATTCAATTTCAGCAAAGAGATCATGACAGACGTGATCAACGCGGTATTGAAAAAAAGATATAAGGAAGTACCGGTAAGTTTAAGTATTGATGGGGAATATGCCGTATCCTATTACAATATCAATTCTTTTGGCCAGGCCATGCTTGAAGATTTTGAAGGGACCATTGAAAAACTGTCTTTAAGTGTTTATGATGATGACTGGTACCTCGCTCCCGCCCGGCCCGGAAGCGGTGAAGAATCTTCAAGAGGAGTGCTTACCTATGTAGACTATTATGACCACGCTGATGATGTTGCCGGTAATTACGGCAAATTCGGCCAGGGTTTTAATGGAAGAACTCCTCATACCAACACCTATTTTGAAAAACCAGGCCCTTATACCATTGATGATGGTCATCTGGCTACAGAGCAATTGCAGGATTATGACGCTGATCAGCCTTCTTTAGTTTTTCAATATGATTTTGCAGGCAAGACCAATGGCTGGGTCGGAGCCATTAAAAGCAAAGCTTATGAAGGAGGCCGTGATTTCAGGAATTATACCGATTTTTTAATGTGGGTAAGGTTATATGATGATGATGATATAGATAATGCTCAGGTTAAATTAGAGATCGATATCGGGGAATTCAGTGAAGATTTGGATAATGACGGTATCCTTGATGAAGAGCAAAAAAAAGATGATCCCGGCTTTACTTTTAATCCCACAAATGGCCCTATTGTCTCCTATATCGGAGGCGGTCCGAAATATTCACCGGACGGACAATACCTGCAGGGTAATAACCGTATCGATACAGAGGATCTGGATGGTGACGGGCAGCTGGACCGGATCTTTAATGAAAAAGTGATCACCCTCCCGGACGGGAATTATGCTCAGATGGAAACAGGCGGGAATGAGTTGATCGTCCATGAAGGAGGATGGCAACTCATCCGGTTCAGGTTAAATAAAGACGCTCTTGATTCAGATCAAAAAACATATTTAAAAACAATAAAACATGTGCGAATAAGGGTTTCGAAAAGAAATGGAAATAAAGGAAGACTGGTCGTCAATGAGATGTACTTTTCCGGGTTGAGCTGGAAAGATGTGAAAATAAATGAGCAGACCGTTAATACCAATAATCAGAGCTTTTTCAGGGTCTATCCAATCGCTAGTCATGATAACGGCTATTACAGAACCAATTCTTTACGTGTCAACCAGGAAGATATGTATGATGATCTTCATGGCACTCTGACGGAAGAGGAATCCGAGCAACTAAATGAACACGCGTATGTTATCGAATATACCAATTTTAATAAATTCAATTTTGATACTACTGTGGCTTCCAACACCAATATCCATTATAATGTGGCTTACGCCACTAAAGATTATTCCTCTCCCATGGATTTTCGTTATTATAAAAAAATCATTATCTGGATGTATGTGCCCAATCTCACAAAAAATCGCAGAGGAGAATATTTTTTCATGCGATTCGGTACAGTTAATAATTTCTTTGAATATAGAAAAAAGATACAGGGCATAGGCTGGCAAAAGCTTGAAATACGGATGCGGGATGATGAATTTTTAAATTTAAAACCTGTTGAAGGGGTGGAAGGCAAATATGGGCCCGGCGGCAGTTATCGTGCCGTGGGTATTCCCAACCTGCAGAATGTGAACCAGATCTCTCTGGGAATATACGGGGCTGACCCGCGTGAACCCGATTCCTATGATGGCGCCTCCGGTTTTATCTGGGTGAACGATATCTATCTGGATGATGTGGATAAAAAGAAGGACCAGGCGTACAGTATAAACGGGACTTTGAGCCTTATGGACAATTTGACCATGAATGCCGGTTATACTTACAAGGGGAAACATTTCTCCCAGATAGGGGGGGTCGGCTCAGGGCAGCAGTCAGAAACGTATAACCTGGGAGGGAACTGGACAGCCATACAGTGGATGCCTGTTTCCGCCAACTATTCCAAGTCAGAAACTCTGAGCGATGTGGACCAGATCTTTGTTCCGGTTAACCAGCAGGGTTTTTCTGTCTCCCGAACCTATTCAGGAACCCTGGGACTGGCACTTCCCAATATGCCGGGGATCAAGGATTTTTATTCCCAGTACTGGCCCAGCTTTAATCTGTCAGGCAGTATTACCTCTTCGACGAACAGGAAACCACTTCCCTGGTTGCCTTCTTCAGCTATTTCAAATTATAAATTATCTTCATTTTCAAAGGTCTATAATCTCGGAGTTAACGCCAGCGGTACCAAAGTGCCTTTTTTTGATACCTATTTGAAAACAGACATTACTGTGAATGGGGGTTTTACTTACTCTCACTCCAAATCCGGCAGTATCGATTACATCAAGAACGCGACCAACATTAATCAATTCGCTACCCGAACGAATTTCAACTGGGATCGATCGATCGGTCAGAATTTTGGAGGGTCTTTGAGAACCGGTTCTGTCTCCATCACCCCTCATGTCGATTATAAATATACTCTTGTCAAATCCGGTACCAACAGCAAGGAGATCAACACAAAACCCTGGAATCTCTCCACCCGGTCCCGGTCCCTGACCACGGGATTATCCACAGGCAAGATACTTTTTATCACACCGAATATCAGCTATAATTACAGTTACAGTGAATCAGGTTTTTATTATCTGAACAATCAACGGGAAATAGACGATTTTGACAGGGTGGATGAAGATCCCTTTCTGAGAAAGAACGCTTCCACAGCCCAATCTTTCTCTTTAAATGTCGGTTCCTATGATATTGATACATTTATCTTCAAATCTTTCACCCCTTCTTATACACGCAGCATGGCTCTTTCCCAGAACGATATTTCCGCTAAAACAAACAAGATGTTAAAAACCTTTAACGATATAGGATCGGATTTTTTCCTCGTTCCCGGATACTATTATTATCTGCCTCTTGTTAACGAACACTATAATGCCTTTGAATTTGTTCGAAAATTCAAAGATGAAGGATATACTTCTTCTCTATCCCTGAATAATTCTTTCTCCTCCCGGTTGGGCCTGGAATTCGCCACATGGAGCCTCTGGTCCCTGTCCTATTCTTTCAGCCAGGCTACATCACGGAGTGTAGACTCATATAACTACTCGACCACATGGAGCCTTTCGGGCTCAAGTTCTCTTGACCTTATGGATCTTTTTGAATTCTGGATATTCCGGCAGAGAGGAGAATACAGAAAAAGCTCCACTTTATCCTATGGGGCTACCTATAGAGAAACAAATAACTACCTGCAGAAGTCATTGAAATACACCATTACCATCCCTCTGAATTTTAATTACCGTTGGTCAGCTGATTCATCCATCGGGTTCAGTCTAACCTGGACCTATAACCGGAACGAGTATAATGATTATAAAAAATTCTATGAAGTACTGGAAAAAGACTTTGATGATCTTCGAAAGCTGATCGAACCGACAGTGAATGAATTCCCTCCCCAGATTGATATACAATGGAATTTTTCTACATCGTACTCTTTTAAAACAAAATTAGCCGAGTACTGGAAACCTCCGTTATTCTTTAAAAAACCCATTAAACTTGGTTTTGACCTTAATCATACCACAACTCTTTCTTTTATGAGACATACCTATGATTATGGGAATGACGGTTCACAGGATTTCATCCATCCGAAAGAAATGTTATTTCAAATCGGACTGAACCATGCGGTCAGTTTTGCGATCAGTAAAAATATCGACGGGGGAGCGCATGGTAAAGTGGTTTTTGAAGAGACACGGGAAGAGAACGGTCTTTTTGGAGATGACCAGGATGACACGGAGCTGATTATATCCTGGGAAATTGGCATGACAGTGACAATACGGTTTTAAGAATAATTTTCAGCTATATTTTATGGGTATTCCCCGTTATATCCATAACAAAATCGAACGGGACATTCCGATATAAATTAAAAAATAGTTTACTTTCCTTGGATTTTTTCTTATATTTAATCCACTTTATGAAACATATATTTTTATTATTACTGATACTCTGTATCCCTCTAACAGCTCATTCTAAAATAGTCTATATGAACTGGTACTGGGGTGTGGAGAAGATCGGCAGCGCCGATTATTTTATCTTCAATCTTCTCCCTGAATTTAAAAAGAATAGCGTTTCCTTTCAGTTGGAAATTCCTGTAGAGGTGAACAGCAATGTTCATATAAGGGAAAAGGAGTATGATGGCTGGGAGGACATCATTCCCAAAATAAAATATCTTCAATACAAGCAAGATGATCTAAGTATTAGAATGAGTTCTCTGGAAAACATCGGTCTGGGCAACCGAAGTCTGGTATTCAATTATGCTAATGATCTTTTTGATACCTATTTAAGAAAAAGAGGCCTTTTAGTTCAATATAAAAAAGATTTTTTCGGGGTAAAAGGAATGATAGACAACGTTATGGATTGGGACATTTTCGCCCTGAATCTTGATTCCCATTTCCATTCCTGGGAGATAGGAATATCTTCTTTATACGATACTGATACGGGAAATCCTTATTCAGAAAGGCCAGAAGATGGTCAGGGACCTGAGCGCGCCTGGATTGATATAAATATTAATTTTCTGATCGATCTGACCCCATTCAGGATAAAATTATTAAATGACCTGGTCAGGGAATTTTCCAGCGCAGCCGGATCGGATAATTTCAGGATCTCAAGCGGACCTCAGATACAGATAAAGCCTGTTCGTTTCACTTCACTGATAAAGTACAATCAGAATGTTGATACCCTTTTGACACCCATAAATCATTTTTATGAGATTGAAAGATCTTGTACAGATATGGACAAAAGAACGGGTTTTGGTTATACTCTGATTTTCGAACTTTCTCTTGCGGATTTTCTTTCTATGGAATTAGGTCTTGAGCAGGCAGAAAAGACCCCTGTCTCTTTCTCTGTCGGGCTTGAAACCGGCGATGATTTCTATACAGGATTTCATACCTCTATCACCCTTTTTAATCGCCGAATCGATAAATGGTACAGAATGCTGGAAGAGACACCTCAAAATACCCATTTAAAAATGGTTTTTACGCTTCCCCTTTCTAAACATCTTGATCTGGGACTTGTTTACATAAAATCATTCATGTTTAAAAATGATCATATAACACCGTTAAGGATATCCATGATCACATCATCTTTCCATTTCTAATGAGCATAAAGATAGATCACATAAAGAACATATAAAGCAAAGAAGAGAAGACCGTGCCATCGTCTTATGCGGTTGCCCTTAATAGCGGGGAACAGAAGGACAGTTAAAAGAAGCATAAAATAGATATCAAGCCTGATATCATCGAAATCAACTTTAAGATTGATAATGGAAGCGGAAGAGCCAAGACAAAAAAGAATATTGAATATATTACTGCCTATAATGTTTCCCAGGCTTAATTTAGAATGTTTCTTACTGACCGCCATGATGGATGTAATAAATTCAGGTAGAGATGTCCCCAGGGCCACAATAGACAGAGAAATAACGGTCTCGCTCACAGAAAGGTATCTGGCAATTTTGATGGAAGAATCCACAGTTAATTTTCCCCCCAGGAAAAGACCGACTATGCCACCTGTGATATAAAGGATGATCCTTGATATTTTCATGGATTTTGATCGGGGTAAGATCTCTTCCACCGGAGCTTTTCGTCTTTTATAGCAAAAATAGATATATAAAAGAAAACCTCCCAGAAAAATAAAACCCTCTGAATGAGAGATCTCATAATCCGTAACAAAAAGCAACAGAAAGATACTGGTAAGAATAAGAAAAAGTATATCCTGCCTGATCTCTCCGGCTTTGATCTTCATGACAGAGATCATGGAAATCAATCCCAGAACAAAACCGATATTGAGAATATTACTTCCGACAATATTGCCTATAGAAATATTCCCCTTATCACTTAACGCCCCGATAAAGGAAACCGCGTATTCCGGCGCTGATGTCCCGGCGGCCACAATAGTTAACCCCACAATCGATTGAGAGATCTTGTATTTCCTGGATATCCCTACCCCGCCTTCAATCAAAATATTAGCCCCAAAGATCAATAAAGAAAAACCGATCAATAAAAACAAACCATCCAGCATCATCAGTAATTAAAGCTGCTTCCTCCTAAAAATTCTCTCAAGATAGATGTTTTGGGAACATCTCTACCGGGAGCGGATCGAAAAAATTCCAAAAGATCCAAAAGCCTCCTGGCTTCGCTATATTCTTTTTCTTTATATGAAACTTTAAGAAGTAATTTCTGTGCCATAGACTTTATTACAGATATCTCATAAACCAGAGCGGAATTGAACATGATATCTGCCATTTCCTGAAACGGGAAGATATACCTCTCTTCTCCATCGTGGACCTTTGGCCAATTTTTCAACGTAGAGACCGCTGAGTAACCCCTGTACTGGGCATCCCTGATAATTCTTCTTAAAAGACGAGTATCCGTAGTGGTTATTCTATGAGAATCACTGAGCCTTAACGTACTCAGGGCAGATACATAGATCTTGAATTTATTCTTTCTTGGTATCCCCCTGGTCAGCTTTTCATTTAATCCATGGATACCTTCAATGATAAGGATCTGATCTTTGATCAGTTTTAAGGGTACTTTTTCTTTTTTCCGGCTTCCTTGTTTAAAATCAAACTTGGGTCTGAATATTGTTTTGCCCTTCATCAATTCGCAAAGATGTTTATTCAGCAACTCGAGGTCCAGGGCTTCTAAACACTCGAAATTATAATGACCATCTTTGTCTCTGGGCGTATATTTCCTGTCTAAAAAATAATTATCCAGAGAAATAGAAACCGGTTTTATTCCGTTAACACGTAAATTAATATATAACCGCTTTAAAAAAGTAGTTTTGCCGGAAGCGGAGGGACCCGCAATAAGAACAAGTTTAACTTCATTTCTCTTTTTTGTTATTGTATCGGCGATCTGGGCTATCCGTTTTGAATGCAAGGCCTCAGAAATCGTGATCAGTTCACCAAGCTCTTTATTCATGATCACTTTATTCAAATGGGAAACACTGGATACTCCCAGGTCCTGATACCAGTTTCTGGTTTCCAGAAACACTTTGCTTAATTGTTTAGGGGTTTTATCGGGCTTGATCAACAGCTTGCCTTTTATCAGTTTTGGAAACAGGAGAAGAAAACCGGGAGGATAAGAGATCAGTTTAAATTGGGTAATAAATCCTGTGGATGGCGCGACCGGGCCGGGACAAAGTTCCTGAAAATTTTGTATGGAATAGAATTTAACATATTCCATCTCAGAGGTCGCTATCAGATCAGCTTTGTCAAATTCTTTCTTACTTCGATAAAAACTGATTCCTGTTTTTGCCGGTACGATCTTTTTCTCTATTGGCAGATCCTTCACAATGATTGATCTCATCACATTTTCGATCTGACTCAGGAGTCTTTTATTAATTTTTACTTTAATATCAAGGTCAAAATAATAATTATACCGTATGGATGGCCCGATATTAAGGATATCGCGTCCAAAGATCTTTTTCACGGCCAGGGCCAGAATATGAGCGGCTGTATCCCGGTATATGGACAATCCCTGGGATGAATCGGTTCTGATAAGAAATATTTCACTGTTATGGTTGATGTTTGCCGAAAGATCAACGAGGTTGTTATTCAGATAAGCCGCAATAATTTTTTTGGGTGGTATTTGAATTCTTTTAACAAGGTCAGATATACTGGTCTTTCTCTCGATATAATCGATCGTTGTTGTATTTATTTCTTTGATAACAACCTGAATTTTCTTTCTCATTTCATATAACCGACGTCTTGACCTGATAAAATATCATCGAAGCATTATCCTTTACTTTCCAGCCTTGAATTTTTTTAACCTGTTTTCAAATGTAATAACGCCATAATCACCAATAGGGATAACAACAGATACGATCTTTAAAGGGAGCCGGTTCCCGTCCTTGGAAATCCATATCCCGGCCTTTTTGCTCTCCTCATCTCTATAATGGATACAGGAAAAAGCCTTCTTGGACAGGGATTTGACATACATCTTCTCATTGGTGCTCACCACAAGAGCTTCGAGATTAATGATCTCTCTTTTTTTTGAAACAGACAATTCGATCGTCTCATCAATCTCCGGTTCCATACTTCTTAAAAAATAAAGAACAGATACTAATCCCACCAGTTTGTCTTTAAATTCCAATGTCAGAATGCCCTGTTTGTCTTTATAAAAAACTTCTCGTTCCTCCTGGTTAATAGCAAGAGTAATATAATTTTTCCATTTTCCTTCATTGACACTTGTCGTTATGAGAACAGGCAAAAGGGTTTCTTTATCAACAAAACAATCAATTTTATCATGCAGGTGGTATATCTTGGAAATAGCAGCCAACGTCTTGATATCGGTATGAATATGATAGGTCGGTCTGTTATTCATGTTGGTCATTTTTAAAACCTTGGATTTTTGTCTGGCCACCGGAATACCCAAAGCATAGATCTTGTACTCGAGATATTCGCCTACTTTGAAAGGGGGTTCCATTTTTTCCCAAGCTGACAATAAAAAAACCTGAATAAAACTAAAAATAACAAGGATAGATATTCTCATTTTTCCCTGACAGTGGTGGTTTCCATTCCTCCACGGATATTATACTTCAGGGTAACCCTCATTTTTTTTGGCTTTAAGACTTTTAAAAGATCTTCAAAAATCCGGTTAAGGGCATGTTCCTGAAAGATCCCGACATGACGAAATGTATAGAGATAATATTTAAAGGATTTCAGCTCAAGCACCAGCTCACGGGGGATATACTCTACCATGATCATTCCAAAATCAGGCAATCCTGACCAGGGACAAACAGCACAAAATTCTTTAGTTTCTATTTTAACTGTGATATTCTTCCCTTTATACTCATAGGGGAAAGTCCTTAGATATTCACTTTTAATAAGCGAGGGAGAGCCTATCTCCCACTCAATCTTATCCAGTTTATCGTTTTTCATTACTTTTTTCATATTATGCAGTATCCATCTCATCCACGATCGTGGAACAACGATCACAAAGTTCTGTATGTTTTTTATTTTTTCCGACACTTGAAGAATAGTTCCAGCATCGGATGCATTTTTTCCCTTCAGCCTTTTCCACTATGATCTTCCATTTTTCGTCCTCAAAATAAGTCTCACCTGTTTTATCTGTATCAAGATCCACCTGGGATACAATAAAACTGAATTTCAAAAGATGACGGTTGTCCTGAAGGAATTTCTTTAAATTATCTTTTTTTATAAGGATGATAACCCTGGCCTCCAGAGTATGACCTATCAACCCTTTTGTTTTAGCCTTTTCCAGGGCCTTGTTAATATCTTCCTTCAATGAAAATATTTTATCCCACTTCTCCTCGACCTCTTTCAATTTATCCAGATCAATATCAAGGTGTTCAAAATCTTCAAGGTGGATACTGGATACCTTTTTGTTTTTCTGCTGCAGATAGATCTTCCAGGCATCTTCAGCCGTAAAAGAAAGGATGGGAGCCAACATCTTTGTCAGAACTCTGAATATAAGGTCAATAACATGTCGGGATGACTTTCCCTTAAAAGACTGAGCCTTTTCAACATATAATCTGTCCTTTAAAACATCAAAATAGAGACTGCTTAACGTGACAGCACAAAAATTGACCGTCTGATGATAGATAATGTGGAATTCATAATTTTCATAGGCTTTTTTTATCGTCTGAACAAAGCGTATCAGTTTGGCCAGTGCCCATTTATCAAACTCATCTATTGTCTCCTGGTCTGAAAAATTAAATTTCGCGTCAATGACAAAACCATTAATATTCCCCAGGATAAATCGCAATGTATTCCTTATCTTTCTATAGCTTTCAACAAGTCTGTTCAATATTTCATCGCCAAGACGCACATCGTCCCTGTAATCCAATGAAGCCACCCATAATCTGAGAATATCAGCACCATATTTTTTAATGATCTCTTCCGGTGCGATCACATTTCCAAGGCTCTTGTGCATGGCTCTGCCTTCGGAATCAAGCGTAAAACCATGTGTTAATACTATCTTATAAGGGGCTTTGTCCCTGAGAGCGATGGAAGGAAGCAGAGAAGACTGAAACCATCCCCTGTATTGATCCGAACCTTCCAGATACATATCAGAAGGGGATTTGAGCTCTTTGCGTTTCTCCAGAACAGAGATATGACTGACACCGGAATCGAACCATACATCAAGAATATCTTCTTCTTTTTTAAATTCATTCTTGCCGCACCTGGGGCAGGTGAAATTTTCCGGCAAAAGCTCTTTTTCTGTCATGGTAAACCAGACATCAACACCCTTTTCTTTTACCAGCCGGCTGAAATGATTGATCGTCTTTATGGTCAAGATCGTTTCCCCGCAATCTTTGCAATAAAAAGCCGGGATGGGAACTCCCCAGATCCGCTGTCTGGAGAGACACCAATCAGGTCTGACCTCCAGCATATTACCCAGTCTTTCTTCACCCCACTGAGGTACCCATTTCACTTTTTTGATCTCTGCCAGGGATTTTTTTCTTAAATTTTTATGATCAACACCCAGGAACCACTGGTAGGTGGAGCGAAAGATCACCGGCTCTTTGCAACGCCAGCAATGGGGATAAGAATGCGTGATCTTTTCATAGGAAACAAGTAAATCTTTATCTTTGAGGATTTTTATAATTTCTTGATTGGCCTCAAAAACTCTCTTCCCCTCCAATGATTTTACGCCAACTTCTTTTGTAAAGAATCCTTTTTCGTTAACAGGAGAAATCGTAGGCAATTTGTTTTGAATCCCGATAATGTGATCTTCATGACCATGTCCGGGAGCGATATGTACACATCCCGTTCCGGTATCCATAGCCACAAATTGATCAAAAACGATCTTTGAATCTCTATCCACAAAAGGGTGGCGGGCTGTCATCTTTTCCAGTTGAGACGCCTTTAATCCCTTCTTTTCTATTAATTTGACCTTGCCCTCCAAAGCGGTTAACACATTGTTCAATAATGACTCTGCCAGTATCCACCATTGTTTTTTATGATCAACCTCAACCAGAGCGGCCACATAAGGATGCTCAGGATGCGCGCAGATGGCTACATTGGCCGGTAAAGTCCATGGCGTCGTTGTCCAGATCAACCAGTAAACCGGGATTTTTTTGAATTCAGAGTCCCCTTTTTTTAAAGGGAATTTCACTGTGATCGAAGGGGAACTGTGATCAGAATATTCCACTTCCGCTTCAGCCAGAGCGGTCTGACAGCTGATACACCAGTAAACCGGCTTCAATCCCCGGTAGACATATCCCTTTTCTAAAAGTTCACCAAAAGCATCAACAATTGTCTGTTCGTATTCTTCCGACATGGTCAGATAGGGGTTTTCCCAGTCTCCAAAAATCCCCAGTCGCTTGAACTCTTTTCTCTGTATCTCAATAAATTTTAAAGCATATTCGCGGCATTTTCTCCTCAGATCATTCTTGGAAATAGTTTTTTCATCCAAATTTTTAATAACCTGTAGTTCAATGGGCAGACCATGACAGTCCCAACCGGGGATATAGGGCGAAAGAACACCTTTCATGTTCGTCATTTTGATGATTATATCTTTTAAAATTTTATTTAAAGCATGGCCGAGATGAATATGCCCATTAGCATAGGGAGGACCATCATGAAGAATAAAAAGTTCCTTCTGGCTGTTCTTTTTCTGTATCCTGTCATATACTTTAATCTTTTCCCAATCATCGAGGAACTGGGATTCCCTCTGGGACAAGTTGGCTTTCATACTGAATTCGGTTTTTGGAAGATTCAGAGTTTTACTATAATCCATGGTGGGCTCCTAAAATCGCGCTTGTAAGAATGTCAATTTATAGCTATTCGGGCTGTCTTTTTCAGCTTTGTGATACTCTTGTTTATTATCATAATAATCTTTAATGGCAATATAAGTAGCGATGCCAATAGAATTAACCCCTATAAAATACCATTGGACATCAGGTAATTCTGATGAAGTCCCGACAATGGCTTCCTGATAGATCTTTAAAATAAAAAGAGTGCTGAGATAGACAATAGGAGCAGACGTAAAAAATTGGATCTCGAATCGCCGCAGGGGAGATTCCGGCTTTCGTTTTCTAGCCAGATCTTTGGCGGCTTCGTCTCTCTGCTTGAGATACTTTTCTACTTCCTTTAACTGCCTGCCTTTTTCCGGGACTTTGTAGCTTTCAATATTTGTCACACTGGTGTTCTCTGCCGCCAGAACTGAGATAAAGGTAAATAGTATAAAAATAATAAAAATTTTCTTCATAGAGTTCACAATATATCAAACTCTGTGCTAAAATCAAGGTGTTTTTTATCTATAAATTACAGATTTTTTCTTAAATATATTAATCTTTGTAAATGATATTAGTAGTTTTTCGTTTTACGTTTATCGTCTAATTATATAAAAAACGTAAAACGATGAAAGATAAACTACCCCATATTTCACTTCTAAATAATATTGTAGAAAAATCTGAAATCTTTATTAAATATTACAGAACCCTGTCGATCCAGCCGGAACCGACGACCATATCCCCTTTGTAAAAAACAGCCAGTTGACCAGGCGTTATGGCATACTGGTTCCTTGTAAAAGATATGGCAAACAGACCATTCTCATTTTTTATCTTCGCTGAAGCCTGTTTATGATTATATCTTATTTTCACCTCCAGTTTTTCAGTCAGCCCCTTAAATTCTTTATACCAGTAAGGATCCTTAATGGTAAATTTCCTTTTCAACATATCCTCTCTTTTTCCAACGATAACATTGTTGTTTGGAGCATCAATAGCCATAATATAATAAGGTGTCCTGTCGCTGATTCCGAGACCCTGCCTCTGGCCAATTGTATATTTAAAATAACAGTCATGGTTAGCTAAAATTTTGTTTTTCTGATCTATGATCTTTCCGGAATAATCCTTTTGTTCTTTTATGTTCTTCAGAATAAAATCATAATATGATCTTTCAGTTATAAAACAGACTTCCTGGCTCTCTTCTCTCTGAATGGAAATTTTGTTTTTCTTGGATATTCTCGTTACCTGTTCCTTTGTTAAATCCCCCAGAGGAAAAATAATATTTTTTAGAATATCTTTGTCGACCCTGGCTAAAAAATATTCCTGGGACTTTTTCTGATCCTTCGCTCGATGTAAAAAATATTCGTTGTTGTGTCTGATGATCCTGGCATAATGCCCCGTGGCGATAAGATCACAATCCAGAAGCTTTAGCTGTTTCATTAAAAAGAAAAATTTGATTTCTCTGTTACAGACTACGCAGGGATTAGGTGTTCTCCCGGCCAAATATTCATTTACAAAAGGTCTTACAACAACTCTTTCAAACTCTTTCCTCGCATCGATGACATAATGCGGAATACCCAGAGATGAGGCTATCCTGACGGCTGAGCGTATATCTTCCAGGTCGCAGCATCGTGAACCCCCATCCCACAAACGCAGGGTAAAACCTGTTAATGTGTATCCCTTTTTCTTTAAAAGAAAGGCGGCTACAGAAGAGTCAACACCTCCGCTCATCCCTATCGCGATCTTTTCAGTCATATCATCCTCAAAATCAATAATATATATAATTGAAACTCATGAATTCATTTTGTATCTTTGAGAGAGGGAAAGATCTATTATATGGTTGCATCAGGCGGTCTGCTTGGATATCTTGGTATGATAGTCCTTGACCAAATCCTTCAAGGTTTTAGACTTGAGGGATCTGATCATAGCCTGGCTCAAATCAGCCCATAGGTCTTTCATAACACAGGAAGAGGATCGCTTGCACTGGGAAGGTGATTTCACACAATTTACCAGTGACAGATCCCCTTCTACCGTACTGATAACATCCAGTAACTTGATCTCTTCCGATGGTCTGGCTAATAAAAATCCCCCCCCTTTGCCTTTTTCACTTACCAGTATCCCGTTCGCCCTGAGTTTGGTAAATAGGTTCTCCAGGTACCTAACCGAAACATCCTGGCGTTCAGCTATCTCTTTTATCTGAACGGGCCGGCCTTTATAGTTAAGAGCCAGGTCCAGAAGAGATCTTACCGCATACCGTGCTTTAGTTGATAATTTCATATTTGATTAAGTGGTTTTTTCTACCCCTGTTTCAATAATATCACATTAACTATGATATTATATGAAATATTTTATAAAATGTCAAGTAAAATTATCTTATTTTTTCAAGGGAATGATATATATGATCTTTTTTTCAGGGATATTATAGATCTCCATCACCGGACCGCCTTTTAAGCCCTTCTGTGACAAATACTTGAATAATCTGGGATAGACCCTTACAATGCCTATCATGATGGAAAACTGATTGTTAAAAGGTAAACTGGCAACGATACAGTTTGTCCTGGAAAACTTTTTAACGTTGAATTTTTTCTCCAGATGCTCGATTCTACCATAGTCTTTTTTTTCCAGTATGCAACCCAGATCACTTTTTAATTCTTCTTTTTTAACCTTACCCGGTCGATCGTAATAGATGCCAAAACCGAGAAGCGGTTCGACCTTTTCATCCTTGAGAGCCTGATAAACCTGATCTATGATCATACTCGCATTTTTATAATCTCCTGTATATTCCTGATAAACCAGCTGGAAAGGGCCTTTCCCCTCCTCGGTTATTTCTATATTGGCAAAGAACCCTGATTGATTCAGAAAGTAAAGGATCCCGATTAATAAAAGAACAAGGATAATAAAAAAGGCCTTTTTCATTAATGACCTCCCATAAATTTCGGCCAGTGAATTAAGATCGATCAATCATTATTTCTTTTTTTTATTTTTCGATTCTGAAAGGTTGTTATAAAATCTGGTTGTCGGATAGGCAAACTCGATATTTTTATGCCTGGCGAACTCTTTCAAAACATCTTCCCAGATGGCCTGTTCGCTGCCACGGCGTTCTCTGGGTTCACAAAGATATCGCACGGTCAATAAAACTCCGCTATCCTTCACAACCGTGTAGACGATAGGTGTTAAATTAGAATAAAATATCATGAATTTTCTTGCTGCCGCTTTCACTTTTTTCTCAGCTGAGTCGCTTAAATACTCGGCATGCTTTTTTACTATTTTAAAAAGAATCTTTTTAGCCTTTTGCCAGTCACTTTCAAAAGTGATCAGAACCGGGATCTCATTCCAGATATACTGAAATCCTTTGCTATAATTGGCCATCACCTCTGTAAATATTTTTCCATTCGGAACATGAATGATCCGGCCTGTGCTCTGGTCGGCATTCACCCAGTTACCGATCTCCATAAGAGTAAATTCAAATATTCTCAGATCGATGACATCGCCGGCATGATTGCCCAGCTGAATGCGATCCCCTACTTCAAAAGGTTTTCGCCAGATAACAAAAGCCCATCCTGCCAGATTAACCAGTGGATCTTTTAAAGCAATAGCGATACCGGCAGAAACAAGGCCGAGATAGGTGGAGATTAATCCAAAACCTTCAAACCATGTTCGACCTATAAGAATGACACCAAAGGCAAAAGTGATATAGGCCGAGGTCTTTCTCCATCTGTATCTCATCCTGATATCTTTGATTTTCCTGAAGGCGATCTTTAAAACAATGCGGCGTGTAAAAAAAAGTACCAGAATAATAATGATGGAGCTGATAATATCACTCTGGATCTTTCCGGACAGATGAAGTGAGTTTTCCAGCCAGCGGGTAATATTGCTAATCATTTAACGTTGATATCTCCCCATAATTTTGGCTTGAGCCAGGATATGGTTCTCCATGGCTTTCAGTAACTGTGCCTTAGTGGCGCCGGCAGAAAGTTCAAGAACCACATCAAGAGCATATATTTTAAAAAAGTATCGGTGTACCCCCGACGGCGGGCAGGGACCGCCATAACCAATTTTTCTGAAATCATTAAGACCCTGCAACGTGCCGTCATTTAATTCTTTTTCAGGGCTCACATTTGCAGGTAATGATCTTGTTTTGGCGGGTATATTAAAGATAACCCAGTGAACCCATGTGCCTGCAGGGGCATCCGGGTCATCGCAGATAATAGCAAATGATTTTGTACCTTCCGGAAAATTTTCCCAGGATACAGAGGGTGAGATATTTTCGCCATCACATGTATATTTTGAGGGGATCATGCCCCCTTCTTTAAAAGCCGAACTGGTCAGTATCATTTTACTTTTACCTCCTTTTTTATTTCTGGCATCAGCCGCTTCATCATAAAAACAGAGGAAAGCAATAATAATAAAATACATAATATATTTTGCCATGCTTTTATTCTATGCCATCTCCCTTCTCTATATGTAATAATATAATAAAATAAA
>JAFGFC010000042.1 GCA_016931325.1 Spirochaetota bacterium
CATTGCCTGAAATGCGATTTAAAAATAGAAACAAGGATAAGAAAGCCTGGGTTGTTTCCACGATAATGGGACTGGGTCATATCAGACCGGCTTATTCGCTTCGTGATCTGGCCTATGAAGGGATCATCATGCAGGGTTCGAGACGGTATTCCACAACAGAAGAGACCAAACTCTGGCGGAAGATGAGAAATTTTTATTATTTCGTTTCCACGGCCAAAGAGATCCCCATTATCGGGCGTCTTATCTTGAGCTTTCTTCTCTATCTTGAAAAAATACCTTCCTACTATCCAAGACGGGATTTGTCCAGGCCTTCATGGTGGTCCAATTATCTCAGGTATCTGATCGAAAAAAAAAGATTATGCGATACAATAATTAAAAAGATCGAAACGAAGGATCTCCCGGTAGTGAATACCTATTTTGCTTCGGCCATGGCGATCGACCGAATGGGGAAAAAGAATCAGCTCAATTATCTTGTGATATGCGATGCTGATATAAATCGGGTGTGGGTACCGCTTAATCCTCGAAAGAGTAATATCAAATATTTTGCTCCCTGCACTCAGGTCAAGGAAAGGCTTTTATCTTATGGTGTCCCTGAGAAGAATATTTATTTAACCGGATTCCCTCTTCCCAAAGAAAATATCGGCAGCGCTGAAAGAATGGAGATTTTAAAGAAAGACCTCTATGAAAGACTTTTACGACTGGATCCCGAGCATAAATTTTTTACCTATCATGAAAAGAGTGTCCTTTATTTTTTAGGGAAAAAAGGTGTACCAAGGGATAAACCTGGCTATTTTAATTTAACCCTGTCCATCGGAGGAGCCGGTGCCCAGACGGATATTGTCAGGGATATGTTAAAAAGTCTAAAAAAGAAAATATGTCAGAACAAGATACATGTTAACCTTTCGGCCGGGGTCAATGAGATAGTCTATCATCGTTTCCTGAAATATATTGATGAAGTGGGTTTAAATCATTGTCTGGGAGAAGAGATAAAAATAATCTTTGACAGCAATATCTATAAATATCTGGATAAATTCAATCTCACACTGCGTCAGACCGATGTTCTCTGGACAAAACCCAGCGAACTCTCCTTTTATTGCGGTCTGGGAATTCCTATTCTTCTGGCCCCTCCGATCGGGACGCATGAAGAGCAGAATAAAAGATGGCTCCAGGAAACACACACCGCTATAGAGCCGGCCGGCTCCATGAAATATATGGATGAATGGTTGTTCGATCTAAGGAAGCATGGCCGACTGGCCGAGGCCGCGTGGGACGGATTTTTGAAAGCCAGGAAGCTGGGCGCCTTCAGGATAGAGGAAGTAATACAGACAGGCAAATTTGACGAGAATCTCTTCCCTGCCTAGATCTTTAACTCTTTTATTTTGGTTCGAAGGGTGTTTCTATGAAGCCCTAAAAATTCTGAAGCTGTTGTCTGTTTGTTATTGGAATGGATCAGCGCGTATTCTATCAGGTGTTTTTCTACCTTTTCAATGACTGTTTGGTAAACTTCTCCTATTGGTGCCGTTTTTATTTCCTGCAGAATGATCTGTTCAAGATGATCCCTGCCCTTTTCAGACAGAGATCTTGAAATATTTTCCGGTAACAGGTTAATATCAACAACATCTCCGTGTGACAGAATAACAGCCCGTTCTATTATATTTTCAAGTTCTCTGATATTCCCGGGCCAGGTATAATCCGTCAGAAGTGATACGCATCTGTCAGCCAGTCCCTTTACTTTTTTACCATATTTCTTATCATAGGTTTTTATAAAGTGATCAATAAATAGCGGGATATCATCTTTACGGTCCCTCAGGGGCGGAAGTTTGATATTGATCACGTTCAAACGATAATACAGGTCTTCACGAAATTCATTTTGATTGGCCAGCCGGGAAAGATCCTTATTTGTTGCCGCGATGATCCTGACATCGATCTTGGTTGATATTTCACTTCCCAGGGGCTCTATCACTTTCTCCTGCAGCGTTCTCAGGATCTTGGACTGCAGGGCAATGTTGAGATCGCCAATTTCATCCAGAAAGATTGTTCCTTTATCAGCCAGCTGAAATTTCCCTTTTTTATCAGCCGTGGCCCCTGTAAAAGCTCCTTTCTTATATCCGAACAGTTCTGATTCCAGCAAATTCTCAGGGATGGCGGCGCAATTGACACTGATAAATGGCTTTTCCCATCTTTTGCTTTTATGGTGGATCATTTTAGCCACGATCTCTTTTCCTGTCCCTGTCTCTCCGGTTATTAACACAGTGGCATCCGTGTCAGAAACCACTTTTACTGTGTTTAAAATATCTGTTATCTTTTTGCTTTTTCCTACAAAGATAATGTCCGACTGTGTCTGTAGAAGTTCTTCTTTTAATTCTATATTTTTACTTCGAAGTTTTTCTTTTTCTTCCTGGTTGAGTTCATAATTATGTACTTTGTTTGAAACAAGAGTGGAAATAAGGGTTAACAGCTCCCGGGTATGATTAAAGTCGATCTCACTTACGTATTCTTTTTCAATTCCCAGTACGCCCACTGTTTTGTTTTCATATTTAATAGGCACGGCAAAAAATGAGTTATGTTCGGCTTTGCCCCGCTGGATCTTCATTTTATTAAGGAACTCTTTGTCTTTTAAGACATCTTTTATGGCTATACTTTTTCCGATCTTGACGACTTTGCCGGTAATGCCTTCTCCGATCTCATAGACTCCTCTTTGTATGGCTTCTTCACTCAGCTTGAAACCGGAAAAGATCTTGAGCCTGTTGTCTTCGTCCAGAAGCACCAGCATCCCCCTTTTTAAATTAATAGCCTGGGAAATGAGTTTCATGATCCGTTCAAACACCCTGGTCAGCTCAAATTCCTCTTCCAGGACACCCGCAATATTTAATAAAAGATTCTGCCTTTCTATTCTCTGCTTTAGCTCTTCAATAAGGTTGGCTTTAAAAAGGATCTGAGAGGTGAGATCGGAGATCGATTCTAAAAGATCCTGATGGGTTTTTGTAAAGGCGTTTACTTTATTGCTATCCACACTGATAACACCGATAATTTTATTTTCGATCTTTATAGGCACGGCCAGCTCGGATTTCAGGTCTTTCCTTATACGTATATAATATTTAACTTTGCCGGCGTTATTGATCAGTATGGGTTTTCCTGTTTGAGCGACTTTTCCTGTTACCCCCTGACCGATCCTTAAATTGGTTTCGATAACTTTCTCTTTCTTTAATCCCCGGTAGACCTGGATTTCCAGGATCTTTGTTTCGGGATTAATGATCATAATACTCCCGGTTAAGGCTCCGGTGAGTTCAATACAGCGGTCAATCAGAACATTTAAAAGTTCATCGGGAGACCCTGCCGTGTTCGAGGCTTTCAGTATCTCTTCGATCAACTTTAATCGGTCTATCTCAATCATAAGATTAATATATAATCTGGATCTTGAAAGTCAAGAAGTGCACAAAAAATATTCAAAAATAATCTAAAAATTAATTATTGCATAATAATTGTGCATAAATATTACGAAGTCGAAAAACTGGATACAAACTACGGTTGTTATCTTTGAAAAATAATGTAAAACATTCAACCAGGGCCTTAAAACAGAGATTTATTTTAAAAAATATCTTTGAAAAATAAAAGTTTGGCACACCTATTGCTTATATCTTTTTCCTGAGGAAAAAAGGAGAATCAATATGAAAGGAATAAAAAGAGTATTTACACATTTCATATTCATGATAATTGTGTCCGTAAAGATAATGATGGCTACCGGTATTTATCTTGCCGGTGTGAGTCAGTATCTATGGCGTGGGCAAAAGCTGTATGACAAGTTCGCCCTTCAACCCGGTGTTGATTTGAATGTCGGGTCCATGGTCATGGGCCTGTGGGGTAGTTTTCATCCGGATGCGGGGATCCTGGCTGAGGCTGATGTCACTTTACGTTATGCCCTGTTCCTTTCTTCCAACGCTGAATTGAATTTTGGTTATACATTTTATACGTTCCCTCAGCCCGATTATACTGATTCTCATGAAGTATTCGCCGGTATCGATCTGGATACATTTCTTTCTCCGGGACTTTCTCTTTATTATGATCTTGATGACGGGGATGGGTTATATGCTGAAGCCTCTCTTTCCTATCCCATCTTAATATTATCACTTGATTGTTCTTTAGGGTATAATGCCGGACAATGGGGATATGAGTCTTCTTTAACCGTTCTGGGTCTTGGGCTAAACGCCTCTCTTCCCGCCGGGCCTGTAGAGATCACCCCGGCTGTTTTTGGTCAGATCGCGCTGGATGATCAATATAAAACTGACGGCTATGTTTCCTTATCCATCAAATATAATTTGTAAGTCAGGTTAATAATTAAAAAATGGAGGTCGTGCTATGGTCAAGTTAAGATTTTCAAAATTCAAGCTGAGTGTTTTGTTCCTCCTGGTCACCTTATTAGGAAGTAGCGGTCCTGTTTTTGCCGCAGAGAATACCATTCTGGACAGTGTGGCTAATCTAAGAATAGGACTGGATACGGTCTGGGTTTTACTGGCTGCTTTTTTGGTGTTTTTCATGCAGGCCGGATTTGGTATGGTGGAGGCCGGTTTTATACGGGCCAAAAATACCTGTAATATCCTGACCAAGAATTTTCTTGATTTCTGTATGGCTTCGCTTGGATTTTTCATGTTCGGTTATGCCATTATGTTCGGATCGGATAAATTGGGCTTGACCGGTGTTACCGGTTTTTTCTTAATGGGGGCTGAAAGTGGCGCAGGTATCCCTCTCTATGCTTTCTGGCTTTTTCAGGCTGCCTTTTGCGGCGCGGCTGCCACGATCGTTGCCGGGGGTATGGCTGAGCGAATGAAATTCCCGGCTTATTTAATATACTCCTTTTTAATTTCTGCTTTTATCTACCCCCTTGTAGGGCACTGGGTATGGGGTGGCGGATGGTTGGGTAAACTGGGGTTTACTGACTTTGCTGGATCGACCGTGGTCCATACTGTTGGCGGGATCGCTGCTTTAATAGGTACGATTATTTTAAAACCCCGCACCGGGAAATTCAAGGCTGACGGGTCACCTAATGTGATCGCCGGTCATTCCATTCCTTTAGCATCTCTGGGAGTTTTTATTTTGTGGTTTGGATGGTTTGGTTTCAATCCCGGTTCCACACTGGGTGTTGGAAACGGGAACCTGATCGCGCGGATAGCCATTAATACCAACCTGGCGGCTGCCATGGGCGGTATTGTCGCCATGATCACCGTATGGAAAATATTTGGCAAGCCGGATCTTTCCATGGCTATGAATGGTGCTCTGGCCGGTCTGGTGGCGATCACTGCTCCCTGTGCTTTTGTTGAACCGGGAGCCGCTATACTGATTGGAGGTGTGGGAGGTTTTTTGGTGGTTATGGGTGTATTGATGCTTGATCGATTACGTATTGACGATCCGGTAGGAGCTGTTCCGGTTCATGGATTGAACGGTATCTGGGGAACATTAGCTGTAGGGCTTTTCGGTTTAAAGGATCTCGGATTGTCACATAACGGTCTGTTCTATGGAGGAGGTTTTACACAGCTTGGAATTCAAGCCCTGGGATCTATAACAGTCGTAGTCTTTATTCTGGTTGCCATGGGTTCTGTTTTCAAAGTAATTGATATGACTGTAGGACTTAGGGTCAGCCGTGATGAAGAATTAAAAGGTCTGGACATTGGTGAACACGGGATGGAATCCTATTGCGGATTCCAGATCATAAACTAAAACAGGAGGTAAAAAACCATGAAGTTAATCATAGCCCTGATACAACCCCATAAACTGGAAGATGTAAAAAAAGCATTGTATGAGAAAGAGGTCTATAAGATGACCGTTTCCACGGCTCTGGGCTGTGGACAGCAGAAAGGATACACTGAGACCTACCGGGGCGTTATTACTGAGATCAATCTTTTAAAAAAGACCAGACTGGAGATAGCGGTCAATGAAAATTTTGTGCAACCCACGATCGATGCGATCATCAAAGGGGCAAGAACGGGCAGGATAGGGGATGGCAAGATCTTTATAATGGACCTGAAGGAGGTGATAAGGATACGAACAGGAGAAAAAGGCAAAGAGGCCATTGGTTGATTTTTAAAAAATAAAGGAGGTAATATAAAATGACACCACAAGAGGTTATTGAGTTAGTTAAGAAAAAAAAGATCAAAATGATCGATTTGAAGTTTAATGATCTGCCGGGACTATGGCAGCATTTCTCTATCCCTGTTTCAGAATTAACAGAGATAGATGATCCTTTGCAGGGTATCTGGAAAGAAGGGATTGGATTTGACGGTTCTTCTATCCGGGGATTTCAGAAGATACAGGAGTCAGACATGATCCTGATGCTGGATCCTTCGACGGCTGTTGTTGACCCTGTTTGTGAAGTACCGACTCTGAGTATGCTCTGTGATATTTATGATCCCCTTACGAAAAAGCCATACAGCAGAGACCCGCGTTATGTTGCAAAAAAAGCAACAGAATACTTGAAAAGTACAGGTATTGCAGATGAAAGCTACTGGGGACCGGAGATGGAGTTCTTTCTCTTTGATGATATAAGGTTCGATCAAACAGAAAATTCAGGGTATTATGTGATCGATTCCATTGAAGGAGAGTGGAATTCAGGGAAAGATGAAAAACCTAATCTGGGTTATAAACCTCGCTATAAAGAAGGGTATTTCCCGGTTCCTCCCCATGATTCACAACAGGATTTGAGGAGTAAAATTGTTCTGACTCTCATTGAGGCCGGTATTCCCATTGAAGTTCACCACCATGAAGTGGCAACAGCCGGACAGGCAGAGATTGACATGAAATTTGACAAACTGGTGAGGATCGCTGACAACTGTTTGATGTACAAATATATTGTTAAAAATATTGCCAGAAAGAATAACATGGTGGCGACTTTTATGCCAAAACCATTATTTGGAGACAATGGATCAGGTATGCACACACATCAATCTTTGTGGAAGAAAGGTAAAAATATCTTTTTCGATCCAAAAGGTTACGGATTGATCAGCCAGACAGCTAAATATTATATTGGCGGACTTTTGAAGCATGCTCCGGCTTTGATGGCCTTCTGTGCGCCCACTACTAATTCTTATAAGAGATTAGTACCGGGTTATGAAGCTCCTGTCAATTTAGCGTATTCCCAACGAAATCGCAGTGCGGCTATACGCATACCCGTTTATACAGAAAATCCAAAGACAAAACGTATTGAATTCAGGCCACCTGATAATTCTGCTAATCCCTATCTGGCCTTTGCGGCTATGCTTATGGCAGGACTTGATGGGATAAAAAATAAGATCGATCCGGGTAAGCCTCTTGAAAAGAATACTTATGAATTAACTGAAGCGGAAAAGAAAAAGATACCCACGGTTCCAGGTTCTTTAGAAGAATCGATCCATGCGTTAGAAAAAGATCACAAATTTCTTACGGAAGGTGGGGTTTTTACACAGGATGTAATTGATACATGGATCGAATACAAGAAAGAAAAAGAGATAGATGAGATAAAAATAAGACCTCATCCTTATGAATTCCATCTCTACTTTGATATTTAAAACAGAGGTCCCTGTAAAATGATCCTTGTAATAAAACATACCCCGAACGAAGGTCCGGGTAGTTTAGTTACCTATTCCCAAAAGAAGAAATTTAATATAAGGGTCATTGAGTTATTCAAGGGTGATAAACTGCCTGTTCGCTTGGGTTGCCTGCAGTCGGTTGTCACCCTGGGGGGACCGATGAATGTCTATGAAGAGAAAACATATCCTTTTTTAAAAGAGGAAGACAGATTCCTTAAAAGACTGCTTGAAAAAGAGATCCCTGTCCTTGGGATCTGCCTGGGAGCCCAGCTGTTAGCCAAAGCCTCCGGAGCCACGGTCAAACGGGGAACCTGCCGGGAAATAGGGTGGCATTCCGTTCAACTGACAACAGCAGGACAAAAGGATAGGTTATTCAAAGGAATAGAGAAGACCAAGGAATTTTTTCACTGGCATGAGGATAGTTTTAATATTCCCAGAGGGGCCATCCATCTGGCGTATTCCGGGCAATGTTATCATCAGGCTTTCCGGTTGGGTAAACATGCGTATGGCCTGCAATTTCATCCTGAAATGACCCGATCCATGATACGAGAATGGATACTGGGGCAGGAAGACAGAGAAGACCGGTTTATATCAGAGGAGATGACCAGGATACTGGATGAGACAGAAGAGAAAATAGACACCTTATTAAAAACAGCTGAAAAGATATACGAGAATTTTTTTATCACTTTTTAAGGTGGGTCAAAACATCCATGTCTTTCAGGATCCATTTGATCCCTTTTTTCTCAAGATTGAACTGATAAACATATCTTTGAAAAACAGCCGGTGGTTTATAGTTTATCATGACCTTTACTATGGCCGTGTTGTCTTCAAATGATTCAAAAACATCCATGATCTTGTATTCAGCGATCTGTCTGTCGACACGGTTTATATCCCATTTTTTAAATTCTTCTATAATATCCTTTTTCATGGTATCAGACGCTTTTAGATATTTCTCTTTATATGGGTCATAATTCATGATGATCCTGTCCAGATCCTGATAAAGATAGTAGTTATCCTTATCCCCGCGAACCTTTGAGTCGAGCATGAACTGGACCATGCCGGCCGGAGTATATAGCCTGGATTCCTCACGTTTTACTATCTCGTTAATGATCTCGGTTTCTATCTGGTTCTTCAGTGTAGGCTTGATTTCAATATACACAGGGTTGGATTCAAATTGAATATAATCTTTTTTCATAGGGTAGGGATTAAATGATACCATTATTTTGTATCGTCCGGCTTCACTCAATTGATAGAAATCCTCCAGGTCAATCCCGGTTTTATAGGACTCATCCGGGTAGAGAAAGATATCACGGGGCGAGAATAATTCAGGATTAAATCTTTTTAAATCCTCTTCACCGGGGTCTTTTTCTTCTATCAGGGAGGCATTTTTTAAATTGATCAATTTAACCTTGAAATTCTCCTTTTTATATCCGGCCAGATATAGCAATATCCTGTCCGCGCCTGTATTTTTTATCTCAATATTGAGAGTTATATCTTCATCCAGCCTGTATGATTGTTTGTCAAAGGATATATAAACTTTAACAGGAAGGTCTTTAATGTACACGACCGCAGCAGAAACAGGTGTAACCATCAATCCTATCATGAAAATCAGGCTCAGAATTTTGGTTTTCATACTTCATTTATCGGCAGGAAGCAAGATATTCC
>JAFGFC010000043.1 GCA_016931325.1 Spirochaetota bacterium
ATGCACTCCCTTGGCCAAAGTAGTGCCATAAGGTGGTGCGAAGATTTCTGAGCCTGGCACTGGTACAAAACTTTGCCCCTTGAATCAGGGAATAATCTGCATCAAGGGAAAAGTAGTGTTTTAAAAATTTTAAATTAGGATTAAATATGGTAACAATTAACCAATTAATTAGTAAAGGAAGAAAAAAGGTATCCTCAAAGAGTAAATCGCCGGCTTTAATGAACTGCCCTCAGAAAAGAGGTGTTTGTGTTCGTGTTATGACTGTTACTCCTAAAAAACCCAATTCGGCTTTAAGAAAAGTAGCAAGGGTCAGGCTAACACACGGTATTGAAGTAACAGCCTATATACCGGGTATTGGTCATAGCCTGCAGGAGCACTCTGTTGTTCTGGTAAGAGGCGGTCGTGTGAAGGATTTACCGGGAGTACGATATCATATTGTCCGCGGAGCGCTGGATGCTCTAGGTGTGGCAGACAGGAAAAAAGCCCGTTCCAAATACGGCACCAAAAAGCCCAAAGCCTAGAAGAGGTGAATTTTACTATGCCCAGAAGAAAACAGACGATAAGAAAAAGAAAAGTACAATCTGATAACAGGTTTAATAGTGTCCTGGTCAGCAAGTTTATTAACAATATTATGCGAGACGGTAAGAAAAGCACCGCTGAGAGAATTGTATATAATGCGCTGGAAATATTGTCTAAAAGAACGAAAAAGGATTCAATTGAATCATTGGAAAAAGCCCTTGCTAATATTAAACCCGAAGTGGAATTAAAATCACGACGGGTAGGGGGCGCTACTTATCAGATCCCTGTAGAAGTAAATCAGGACAGGGGTTTATCTCTGGCTATGAGATGGATTATTGGGTTTGCTACCAGTAAAAAAGGAAAGTCAATGGCCGAAAAATTGGCCGGTGAATTATTTGATGCATTCAATAATACCGGTTCGGCTATAAAGAAGCGAGATGATACACATAAAATGGCAGAAGCGAACAGAGCCTTTGCTCATTTTAGATGGTAGGTTAAAGGAAATATGTCCCGCGAATTAGATATAAACAGGATAAGAAACATAGGTATTGTGGCTCATATTGACGCTGGAAAAACGACCATTACCGAAAGGATTCTATATTATACAGGAAAAACATACAAGATCGGGAATGTCGATGAAGGCAATACAGAAATGGATTGGATGTCTCAGGAAAGAGCCAGGGGTATTACCATTACCGCTGCTGCGACAACCTGTTTCTGGAAGGATTACAGAATAAATATCATTGATACACCCGGACATGTTGATTTTACTGCCGAAGTTGAAAGATCGTTAAGGGTTTTAGATTCTGCTATTGGAATTTTTAGCGCTGTGGAAGGGGTTGAACCCCAGTCTGAGACCGTCTGGCGGCAGGCAGACAGGTATAAAGTACCCAAGATCGCTTTTATTAATAAAATGGATAGAATAGGATCAGATTTTTATCGAACAGTTGATATGATCAAAAATAGGCTTTCTGACAGGATCATACTATTGCAGTTGCCGATCGGAAAAGAAGAAACCTTTAAGGGTGTGGTTGATCTGGTGGAAGAAAAAGCCTACATCTGGGATGAAGAATCCCTTGGCGCAAAATATAATGAGATACCTGTCCCTGATGATATGAAGGAGATCGTTAAAGAAAAAAGAGAAATGCTCTTAGAGACACTCTCTCATTTCAATGATGAATTACTGGATAAATATCTCCATGATCATAATGTGGATACCAACCTGTTGAAAAAAGTGATCAGACAGGCTACGAATAATAATCAGGCCGTCCCTGTCATTTGCGGTTCTGGTTTTAAAAACAAGGGCATTCAAAAATTGTTGGATTGTATTGTGGATTATCTACCCTCTCCTCTTGATGTACCCCCTATAGAAGGTATTCATCCGCATTCGCAAAAGATCATATCGAGGAAAGCAGAAGAAAGCGCTTCTTTCGCAGGTCTGGCTTTCAAACTTATGTCAGACCCTTATGTTGGAAAACTGACCTATCTCAGAATTTATTCAGGCATACTGGAGAAGGGGAGCCTGGTCTATAATGCAACTAAAGATAAAAATGAAAGGATTCAGCGATTGCTATTAATGCATGCTAATAAAAGACAGGAAGTGGATCAGGTCACAGCCGGTAATATAGTGGCCATTGTCGGATTAAAGCATACCACAACAGGAGACACCCTGGCCGATAAAAAACATCCTATTATTCTTGAATCAATGAAATTTCCTGAACCTGTTATTTCTGTTTCAATAGAACCAAAAACACAGAAAGATCAGGATAAATTGATATTATCACTGGGAAAGCTGGCAGAAGAGGACCCAACCTTTCAAGTCGGTTTTAATGAAGAGACTTCACAGACGGTGATATCAGGAATGGGGGAATTGCATCTGGAAATATTGATCGACCGGCTTATTAAAGAATTTAATGTGGCTGCGAATATAGGCAAGCCTCATGTGGCTTACAGAGAGACCATAACGAAATCATCAACCGCTGAGGGAAAATATATAAAGCAGACCGGGGGCCGTGGACAATATGGCCATGTTCTTCTAAAGGTCGAACCCCATGCCCAAAAAGGGTATGAATTTGAGAATAATATAAAGGGAGGAGTGTTACCGAGAGAGTATATTCCTTCCATAAAAAAAGGTATAGATGAAAGTATAAGGAATGGAACCCTGGGTGGTTATCCGATTATTGATGTCAAGGTTACCGTCTATGATGGATCCTATCATCCGGAAGATTCCTCTGATATTGCCTTTCAGATCGCAGCCTCTCAGGCTTTTCATGAGGCGATAAATAAAGCCAAACCTATACTGCTTGAACCTATTATGAGTATCGAGGTCGTTGTTCCGGAAAATTATATGGGAGAAGTGATCTCTGATATGAATACAAGAAGGAGCAAGATCTTAGGGATAGAGCATGGTGTCGGTGAGATGCGTCTGGTGAAAGTAGAGGCACCTTTATCTGAGATGTTCGGATATGCCACTGACCTGCGTTCTGTAACACAAGGAAGAGCGACATATTCCATGGAGTTTACCTGTTATCAGCAGGTCCCATCCGGAATTATGGATAAAATATTAGGAAAAGTTGCCTAAAATTTTTTAAGGAGGCTAAAAAATGGCAAGACAAAAATTTCAAAGAAAAAAACCACATCTTAATATCGGTACGATCGGTCATATCGACCATGGTAAGACGACTCTTACAGCCGCTATTACAAAGTTGTTGAACAAGAAAGGAATGGCTGATTTCGTGCCTTTTGATCAGATCGATAAGGCACCAGAGGAGAAACAAAGGGGTATTACGATCGCTCTGGCTCATATTGAATATGAAACAGAAAAGCGTCATTATGCTCACATCGACTGCCCCGGTCATGCTGATTATATCAAGAACATGATTACCGGAGCCGCACAGATGGATGGAGCGATCCTTGTTGTGGCTGCGACAGACGGTGTTATGCCTCAGACCCGGGAGCATATTCTTCTGGCCCGGCAGGTAGGCGTTCCGGCCATGGTTGTCTTTTTAAACAAGATAGACGCTGTTGATGACCCTGAACTGGTTGAACTGGTTGAACTGGAGGTCAGGGATGTTCTGAAAAAATTCGAATTTCCCGGAGATGAAGTACCTATCGTTAAGGGCAGCGCTCTCAAAGCTCTGGAGGAAGGAGATCCTGACAGCGAATATGGCAAAGCCATTATGGAACTCATGGCCAAGGTTGATGAATATATTCCTGAACCTAAACGCGATGTTGATAAACCCTTTATGATGGCTATTGAAGACGTATTCACCATTACCGGTAGAGGAACTGTCGTTACCGGAAGAGCGGAAAGAGGCAAGGTTAAAACAGGGGAAGAAGTGGAACTGATCGGATTGGCTCATGACGTGAAAAAAACTGTTGTTACCGGAGTTGAGATGTTCAGAAAAACACTTGATGAAGGTCAGGCAGGAGATAACATCGGTCTCTTGTTAAGAGGTATTGAAAAGAAAGATGTGGAAAGAGGAATGGTTATTGCCAAGCCGGGAAGTATTACACCTCACACCAAGTTCAAAGCGGAAGTTTATGTTCTGAAAAAAGAAGAAGGAGGAAGGCACACTCCTTTCTTTACAGGGTACCGGCCGCAGTTCTATTTCAGAACTACTGATGTTACTGGTAGTGTAACATTGCCTGAAAATACAGAAATGGTCATGCCTGGAGACAATGTGAACCTGACCGCAGAGCTTATCGCTCCTATTGCCATGGAGGAAGGAGTAAGATTCGCTATTCGCGAAGGCGGAAGGACGGTTGCCTCGGGTGTTGTGACAAAAGTTGAGAAATAAAAGGGTTAAATGATATGACGGAGACAGTAAAAAATAAAATCAGAGTAAAACTAAAGGCTTATGACTACAGACTGGTCGATAAATCATCACAGGAGATAGTTGAGACGGTAAAACGGACAGGTGCGGAAATATCCGGACCTGTTCCGTTACCCATTAAAATTAACCGATACACTGTACTCCGTTCCCCTCATGTTAATAAAAAGTCAAGAGAACAGTTCGAGATAAGAACCCATAAAAGGTTGATCGATATTGTCAAGCCCACAAGAAACACCATAGATGCCCTGATGAAACTGGAATTGCCAGCCGGGGTCTATGTTGAAATTGAACAATAGAGGAAAAGGAATGTCAAACAGGATAGGTTTAATAGGCGAAAAGATCGGTATGACGCGAATATTTGATACTAACGGAAATGCGATGGTCGTGACGGTACTCAAAGCCGGTCCTTGTCCTATTGTGCAGGTGAAAAAAAAGGACAAAGAAGGATATAATGCTTTAAAGCTGGCTTACAAGGAGATTAAAGAAGCCAGAATAAAAAGACCCAATATGGGTATTTTTAAGAAACTCAAAATGAAACCACACAAGATATTGAAAGAATTCAAATTGGACGAATTGAATGGGCATAAGTTGGGAGATATTTTGAATGTCGAGATTTTTCCTCAGGGCAGTTTTGTTGATGTGATAGGCGTCACCAAGGGTAAGGGTTTTCAGGGTGTTGTAAAACGGTGGGGTTTTTCCGGTGGCCCAAAGACCCGGGGACAAAGTGACAGACATCGAGCGGCGGGTTCCATCGGTATGTGTGCCTGGCCTTCCCGGGTCTTTAAGAATAAAAGGATGCCGGGTCGGATGGGTCATGATAAAGTGACCATTCATAACCTTCTTGTAATAAGAATCGATAAAGAGAAAAATATGATACTGGTCAAAGGGTCTGTTCCCGGGATTCATGAAAATATTCTTTTGATCAGGCAGTCAGTAAAGAAGAAGCCAATGAAAGTCGAGATGCCCGGTGTAAAGCCACAGGAAGAGCCAAAGAAAGAAGAGGCTGCCAAACCGGTAAAAGAGGCCAAGGAAGCGAAAGCCAAGATTAAAGATGACAAGCCTGCCAAGCATGATAAAAAAGAGATTCATAAGGGTGAGTCTAAAAAAGAGAGTAAAAAATGAAAGTTGAACTTTTGGATATAAATGGATCCGTAAAGGGAGATCTTGATCTTGATGACAGGATTATGAATGCTAAAGACAGCCTGGGGGCGATTTATCAGAAATTTGTCAATGAAAATGCCAATTTGCATCCTGGTACGGTTATGAAAAAGAATCGTGGTATGGTTCGCGGGGGCGGGAAAAAGCCCTGGAGACAGAAAGGGACAGGTCGAGCCCGTACCGGTTCTATCCGTACGCCATTACGAAGAGGCGGTGGTATGGCTTTTGGAGGTCAAAAGAAAGTATATAAATATACTTTGCCAAAACAGATCAGGCTTAAAGCGATCGCCAGCGCCTTATCTTTGAAATATAAACAAGGTGTGGTTAAATTTATCGAAGAACCCGGTAATACAACAGGCAAAACAAAACAGATGGCAAAAATTCTATCAAAGATCGTTAAAAAAAATAAAGGCAAGATAATCCTTATCCTGCAAAAATCTGATAAAGAACTTCTCAGGTCCTTGAGGAATATCAGTCATTTAGAAATGATGAATGCTGCGAGGATGAAACTTTTACCTCTGGTGGACAGTAAAAACATACTGATCACGAGATCGGCGGCAGAATATTTGAATGAAATCGCAAAAGGTTTGAAGGGATAGTTATATGGAAAAGGAATTATATAAAATCATTGTCAGGCCCCTTTTTTCTGAAAAAACCACGGGTTTGAGAGACAGTAAAAACATATACTGTTTTCAGGTCGATAAACAGGCTACCAAACAGGATGTGAAGGAAGCTTTGAAAAAAATATATAATGTGAATATTGTAAAATGCAATATCGTTAATGTGCCCGGAAAAAAGAAACGAAGACGTTTTGTTGAAGGACGCACGAGCTCCTGGAAAAAAGCCTATGTAAAATTAAAACAGGGAGAAAAGATCGATATAGGTGTATAATTATGGGTATAAAAACATTTAAAGCAAAAACACCAACACAGAGATATAAGAGCGTATCGGATTTTAACGAGATCACAGTAACTGAACCTTTTAAACCCCTGACAACCGGATTTCACCGAAAAAAGGGAAGAAGCAGCCAGGGCAGAATTACTTCAAGGCGGCGAGGGGGAGGTCACAAACGGCTTTATCGCATCATCGATTTTAAAAGAGATAAAAAAGATATTGAGGGTAAGGTTATCACAATAGAATATGATCCTAATCGTTCTGCCAGAATCGCCCTGGTCTGTTACAGGGATGGAGAATATCGTTATATTCTGTCTCCACAGGGATTGACAGTAGGCAGCTTGATCATGTCGTCTGAAAAAGCTCCGATTAATGTCGGGAACACATTGCCATTAAAAAAGATACCGACAGGTATGGAGATCCATAATATAGAACTGAAAAAAGGCAAAGGGGGCCAGATTGTCAGGGCAGCTGGTTCATCAGCTATGATCGTTTCAAAGGAAGGGAAATATTGTCATGTTAAATTACCTTCCAATGAGATCAGAATGATATCCAAAGACTGTGTGGCTACCATTGGCAAGGTAAGCAATGTTGATAATGAGAATATCATTATGGGGAAAGCCGGACGAAAGAGATGGTTGGGAAAAAGACCCAAGGTACGGGGAGTGGCCATGAACCCGGTGGACCATCCTCATGGCGGTGGAGAAGGGAAATCGAAAGGGTATAAACAGCCCACATCACCTCAGGGTGTCCCGGCCAAGGGATATAAAACACGGCATAAACGTAAATCATCAGATAAATTTATTATCAAGAGGAGAAAATAAGAATGGGTCGTTCTTTAAAGAAAGGGCCATATGCTGATCCGAAACTTTTGCGCAAAGTGGAAGCGCTTAACAGAAACAACCTGAAAAAAGTGATCCAGACCTGGTCCCGTCGTTCAACGATTTTTCCTGAAATGGTGGGACACACTTTTGCGGTTTATAACGGAAGAAAATTTATCAATGTCCATATTAACGAGAATATGGTGGGACACAAACTCGGTGAATTTGCCCCTACGCGAATATTCAAACAGCATACAGAAAAGACAAAAGCGGCTCAGGCGACCAAAAAAACAGGTAAGAAAGGGTAAATATCATGGATGTAAAAGCCAAAGCAAGATTTTTACGGGTCTCACCTAAAAAATTAAGGCGTATTGCTGACCATATACGATTTAAAAAACTGGAAGAAGCCCGGTCTATTTTACGGTTCTTGAAGATAACCAATAAAAAATATTTTATAAAAGTATTGAATTCTGTATTAGCCAATGCCAAGATCAAGAATCCGGATATAAAAGATTCTGATCTCTATATCAAGGAATTATATGTTGATGAAGGACCACGTTTTAAAAGGATCTTTCCCAAACCAAGGGGTATGGCTGCGTTGATCAAAAAACGCACCAGCCATATTACGGTTATCATTTCTGATGGAAAAGTGGAAAAAGTAGAGGAGAAATAATAATGGGCCAGAAAGTTAATCCGATAGGTGTCAGAGTGGGCATTAATAGATTATGGGACTCCATATGGTATGCTGACAAAGACTATGCCAATAATCTTTTAGAAGATCTGAAGATAAGACAATACCTGAAAAAGACCGGTGGCAAGAAAGACGCGGCTATCTCAAGGATCACCATTGAGAGGTTTCCTGAAAGAATAAATGTCAATATTTTTACGGCCCGGCCGGCTATTATTATTGGAAGAAAAGGTTCAGAAATAGATAAATTACGCGGAGAAATACAAAAGCTCACAGATAATAAAAAAGTTCAGTTGAAGATCGTTCAGATAAAACGACCGGAAACCGATGCTCAGCTGATCGCAGAAAATATCGCCGAGCAGATAAAAAAAAGGATACCGTACAGGAGAGCCATGAAGCAGGCTATCTCGAATGCTTTACGTAGCGGCGCTCTCGGGATCAAGGTTGTCTGTTCGGGACGGTTGGCTGGTGCGGAAATGGCCAGGCAGGAAAGTTATAAGGAAGGAAGGATTCCCTTGCAGACTTTGAGAGCCAAAGTTCTTTTTGGCTTTGCCACATCAGAGACAACACTGGGAGCGGTTGGCGTCAAAGTCTGGATCTATAAAGGTGATTCGATGGATCCTTTTAAAACAGAAGCATAAAGAGGTAGGATAGAATGGCTTTATTAATACCAGGAAAAACAAAATATAGAAAACAACAGAAAGGAAGAATAAGAGGCATCAGCAAAGGGGCCACCTCTATTGCTTTTGGTGAATTTTGTCTGTATGCCAAGGAATGTGGTTATATCACATCCAATCAAATAGAAGCCTCTCGTGTGGCCATTACCAGGTTCATCAGAAAAGAAGGTAAATTATGGATCCGGATATTTCCGGATAAACCCCTTTCTAAAAAACCGGCTGAAACAAGAATGGGTAAAGGAAAAGGAGCGGTTGAAAAATGGGTTGCCCCGGTCGAACGTGGAAGAATTTTATTTGAGCTGGGTGGATTGAAGGAGAGTATTGCCCGACAGGCTTTTTCTGTTGCCTCGCACAAGTTACCCATAAAAACAGGAGTTAAAGTGAGATAAATATGGCCAAGGAATCAGTAAAAGAATTGTCCCTAAAAGAGCTGGAAGAAAAATTAAGAGATTATCAGGAAGAGATAAGAAATTTGAGGTTTCAGTCTGTTACGGGACAGGTTCAGAACATAAAACGGAGATGGTTTGTCAGGAAAAGGATCGCCCAAATTAAAACACTGTTGCATGAAAATAAACTGGGTTTAAGAAAATTACCGGAGGCCGGAACCCTTAAAAAAGAAACAGAACCGGTCAAGGAAAAAATATCTAAAAAAGAGATAAAAGCGAAAGAGAAAAAAGCAAATAAAGAAAAGAAGAAATTGGAAAAGAAAGCCAAAAAAGAAAAAAATAAAAAAGAGAAAAAGGAGAAAAACAAATAAATGAATAAAGCGGTTCAGCCAAAAACAAAAAGAAAGCATCTGATCGGTATCGTGATCAGTGATAAATCCAGCAAAACGCGGAAAGTGCAGATTGAACAGACTTTTATGCATAAACTTTATAAAAAACAGATTAGAAAAAAGAAGAATATTCTTGTTCATGATGAAAAAGAACAGGCCAGGGCAGGAGACAAAGTGGCTGTTATTGAATCAAGACCCATATCAAAGTTAAAAAAATGGCAGCTGGTGAAGATCGTCGAAAAAGCCAAGTAAGGAAAATCTTATGATACAGTTAGAAACAAAATTAAAAGTGGCGGATAATTCTGGCGCCAAGACCATAAAATGCTTTAAGGTATTAGGCGGTAGCAAGAAACGGTATGGTTATATCGGTGATATTATCGTTGCTTCGGTGAATGAGGCTGTGCCGAACTCTCAGGTAAAGAAAGGTGAAGTGGTGAAAGCCGTCATTGTGAGAACTAAAAAGGAACTGAGAAGAAGAGACGGATCGTATATCCGGTTTGATGACAACGCCGCTGTTTTAATTGATAATTTAAAAAATCCCAAGGGAACCAGGATTTTTGGGCCGGTTCCCAGAGAATTACGTGATAAAAGTTTTACCAAGATAATTTCTCTCGCACCGGAAGTATTATAAGGGAGTTATAAATAATGCAGAAGAAAAGAATAACAAAGATGGGAATCAAAAAGAACGATACCGTCATGATCCTGACAGGAAAAGCCAAAGGTAAACAGGGCAAGGTTTTAAGCGTTGATTATAAAAATGGCAGAATAACGGTGGAAGGGATCAATCTTGTTAAGAAAGCCGTAAGAAAATCACAACAGTATCCCCAGGGAGGCATCATCGATTACGAAGCTCCTGTCAATATTACCAATGCTAATATTTTGTGTCCCAAGTGCAATAAAAAGACAAGGATAGCGAAAAAGATATTAGATAACGGCAATCATGTTAGAATATGCCGTAGATGCAATGAAATTATAGATAAGGTATAAGGGAGTGCAGAATGGTCCCAAGGTTAAAGACACAGTATTTTAAAAAAGTTCAGGGTGATCTGGCCAAGAAACACAGCTTGAAAAATTTAAACCAGATCCCGGTACTGGAGAAGATCGTGGTGAACGTCGGTTTGAGTGAAGCAAAAGAGAATTCCAAGGCCCTTCAAAAGGTTATGGAAGAGATGGCCTTGATCACAGGACAAAAGGCCATAATCACCAGAGCCAAGAAATCGATCGCCTCATTTAAGATCAGAAAAGGAGTGCCGGTCGGGTGCAAGGTGACACTCCATGGAGATAAGATGTGGGAATTTTTTGACAGGCTGGTCAACGTCACATTACCGCGTGTCAGGGATTTTCGTGGATTGGATTCAAAAAGCTTTGATCGTTATAATAATTATACCATTGGAATAAAAGAGCAGCTTGTTTTTCCCGAGATAGATTACGACAAAGTAGAAAAGATACATGGTTTGGATATCACGATCGTTGTTAAAAATAGCAAACGGCGGGAGATCGTAAAGGATTTCCTCACCATGATGGGAATGCCCTTTAAAAACTAAGGAGGAATAATGGCCAGAAAAGCGTTAATTGAAAGGACAAAAACAGCGAATAAATTCAAGGTGCGGGAAAGAAATAGATGCAAAATTTGCGGTCGTCCTCGCGGTTATATGAGAAAATTCAAGATCTGTCGTATCTGTTTTCGTAAACTGGCTGGTCAGGGTCAGATCCCCGGTGTTATAAAATCAAGCTGGTAAAGGACGGAGGTTTAATAGAATATGAGTATTTCAGATCCCATTGCGAATATGTTGACCATGATTAGGAATGCGATTCACGCCAGCAAGGATAGCGTGGATATACCTGCCTCTAATTTAAAACGATCCATAGCCAAGATTCTAAAAGAAGAAAATTATATCGGTAATTACAAGATTATCAGAGATAATAAACAGAATATTATCAGAATATTTTTTAAATACAGAAACAAAGAAAGCGTTATTTCAGGATTAAAAAGAGTGAGCACATCCGGGCGACGTGTTTACACAGGGTATATAGACCTACCGCGGGTCATGAATGGGATAGGGATCGCGATTGTCTCAACTTCCAAGGGTGTCCTGACAGACGCAGAGGCCAGAAAATTAAAAATTGGCGGGGAAGTGCTCTGTTATATATGGTAAGGAGAAAAGCATGTCTCGAATAGGGAAAAAACCAGTTGAACTGCCCCAGGGCGTAACAGCCACGCTGGATAATAATAAAATTATTATAAAAGGCCCCAAGGGCGAGGATTTTCATACTTTTGATACTAATAAAGTTGATGTAAGGATCGAGCAGAACCACATTCTTGTAGAACCGAAAATAAAGGATCTGAAAGAAGCCAGAGCATACTGGGGATTGACAAGAAATTTGATCAATAATATGGTCAAAGGTGTTCTGCAGGGTTTTGAAAAGAAACTTGTTGTTGAAGGTGTGGGTTATCGTGCTAATCTGCAGGGCAACAAACTGGTTCTGACAATCGGATATTCCAAACCCATTGAACTGCAGATCCCGAATGACCTCTCAGTGCAGGTCAAGGATAATACGATTACAATTTCAGGAAAGAGTAAATATCTTGTGGGGCAATTTACTGCTGTTGTCAGGTCAAAGCGGTTGCCTGATGCCTACAAGGGTAAGGGGATCCGTTATGCCGGTGAACAGTTGAAATTAAAAGTTGGCAAGTCAGGGGTTTAGTATTATGAGTGAATTAAATTTAAAGAAAAAGAGAAGCACAAGGCGTATAAAACGAGTTAGAAGAAAAGTTATGGGAACTTTGCAGAGACCGCGATTGGCTTTTAAAAGGTCGAACAGGCATATTTATGCTCAGTTGATAGATGATATTGGAGGCAAAACGATTGGAATGGTCGCCACAACTTCTAAAGAATTCAGCCCATCCGCCGGTTCTGCCAGTAAGAAAAAGTCCTTGAAGAACAGTAAAACTGCCATCCAGGTCGCTGAAGCGGTTTATGAAATGTGTTCCAAGAAAAAGATAAAGCAGATCGTATTTGATCGACGAGGCAAGAGATACCATACTGTTCTTAAATCTTTTGCAGACAAATTAAGGGAAAAAGGAATCGAATTCTAAGCGTGCGACGTGCGACGTGCGACGTGCGACGTTCAACACACAGGAAGTGTGTTGAGTCAAATCCAACATGGAAGGTAAGGATTTGACTACGGTGGTCGAATCCTATCCATCCTTGGAGGATTCGACACTCCCCACATCATGTGGGTCGTCGAACCTCGAATGTCGAACCTCGAACGTATGACTGAGGTGAGAAATTGGCACAAGTTGAAACAGATGGATTAAAAGAAGAAGTTATTGCTATTAGAAGAGTAGCCAAGGTTTTAAAAGGCGGGAGAAGATTCGCTTTCAGCGCCATTGTGTCTGTCGGTGATGGCAAAGGCAGTGTCGGGATCGGAATGGGTAAAGCCAGAGAGGTTCCTGATGCGATCAGAAAAGCCGTCAATAATGCAAAAAAGAATATGTTTAGCGTCCCGGTTGTCAATGGCACCATCCCTCATGCTATTTTTTGCAAGTACAAAGCAGGTCGTCTTATTTTAAAACCCGCTGCTCCGGGCACAGGCTTGATCGCCGGTATTTCTATCAGGCCGATTTTAGGTTGTGCCGGCATCACGGATGTTTTAACAAAGAGCCTGGGATCCACAACACCCATGACCATGGTGAAAACAGCAGAAAAAGCGCTAAAAAGTCTGCGGTCTGTTGATTATGTTCAGCAATTAAAAGAAGAAGCAAAATGATTAGTAATGTTAGAAAGAAAAACGTAAAATAAAGGTAAGGAAAATGGTGAAGAAGATAAAGATAAAATTGACAAAGAGTATTATCAGCGAGAATCCAGGAGCCAGAAAAACTGTCCAGGCCCTTGGGTTTAAAAAAATGCACCAGGTGCTGGAAAAAGCGGATTCCCCTCAGATTAGAGGGATGATAAACAGAGTTGCACATCTTGTTTCTATTGTGGAATAACGGATCACTTAGGAGAAAGATATCATGCCAAAGTTACAGAAAAAGGAGAAAAAGGAACAAGCTTTCAAGCGTCTTGTGATCAAACCTAAAGGAGTGAGGCGACGGAAAGTGAGAGTTGGCCGTGGCAGTGGTTCCGGACTGGGAACAACTGCTGGAAGAGGGTCCAAAGGCCAGAAGGCCAGGGCTGGCGGCGGTACCCGGCCGGGTTTTGAGGGTGGGCAGATGCCTCTTTTAAGGCGTGTGCCTAAATTTGGCTTTACCTCTCCTTTTAAGAAAGAATTTTTTATTATTAATCTTGATGAGATCCAGAAGAAAGCCAAAGACGGCGAAGTTCTGGATATTAAACGAATGGTAAAATATGGCTTTGTTCAGGTTGCAAATGGCAAGAAAAAGAAAAATAAAATGATAAAGATACTGGGTAACGGAGAGATCTCAAAATCGGTAACGGTGTATGCCCATGAGATTTCAAAGGAGGCCGGAAAAAAGATATTAAAAGCCGGAGGCAAGATCTTTATTCTTGATAAAAAAGTGAAATTGGATAAGAAGGTTCTCGAACTGGCCGATGACAAGATCGCTAAAAAAGAATATAAAAAGGTGGCTTGATGATAGAGAAGATCATAAATATATTTCGTGTGCCCGAGCTGAGAAAAAGAGTGCTCTTTACGATAGGTATACTGATCGTGTTCCGGATAGGAGCTCATATCCCTACCCCCGGAATTGATGTTGTGGCCCTTCACGCTTATTTTGTACAGCATGCCAGCGGACTTTTAAATCTTATTGATATGTTTTCAGGTGGCGCGTTGCTAAGATTTACGGTCTTTGCTCTGGGTGTTATGCCCTATATCAGTGCTTCTATTATTATGCAATTATTGACCGTTGCCATCCCTTATCTGGAAAAATTATCCAAGGAAGGGGATGCGGGAAGAAAAAAGATAAATCAATATTCCCGTTATTTAACGGTCCTTGTCTGTATCGTGCAATCCTTCGGGTTAAGCGCCTGGATGAAAAGTATGTATGCCCCGAACGGGGCCCCGGTTGTTCCCGATCCGGGATTAGGATTTACCCTGATGACGATTTTAACACTGACCACGGGTACCATCCTTTTAATGTGGATGGGTGAGCGGATCACAGAATCAGGGATCGGGAATGGAGTATCTCTGATCATTTTTGCCGGTATTGTTGCCCGTGTTCCAGCATCGGTAATGGAGCTTGTTGTTAAAGTAAAGATGGGAGAGTTCAATCCTGTCTTTTTACTTGTGGTGGGAGCCCTTTTCATGGGCATTGTCGCTTTTATTATCATTATTGAACAGGGGCAGCGGCGTATCCCTGTCCAGTATGCCCAGCGGATCATGGGTAGAAGGGTGTATGGGGCACAAACAACCCACATCCCTTTAAAGATCAATCCTTCAGGAGTTATGCCTATTATTTTTGCTTCGGCTATTATTCTTTTCCCGGGGCAGATCGCTTCCTTTTTAGGCAACAAGATACCGTTCTTTAACTATATTGCTTTGCTTTTAGCCCCTGATTCCGTTGGATATATGGTTCTATACAGCATATTGATCATATTCTTTACGTATTTCTATACAGCCATTGTTTTTAATCCAAAAGATCTTGCAGAGAACATGCGGAAATTTGGTGGGTTCATACCGGGTATCAGGCCTGGCCAGAACACATCAGAATACATTGAAAGAACATTAAACAGGATCCTTATCCCGGGTTCAATATCTCTGGCTTTTGTGGCTATTTTCCCTTCTATTGTTAATGTCTGGCTGGGTATCCCGTCCCAGTTTGCCCAGCTGATGGGAGGGACATCTCTATTGATCATGGTGGGAGTTGATCTCGATACCATGAAGCAGATAGAAAGCCATCTTGTTATGAGACATTATGATGGGTTTTTGAAAAAAGGAAAATTAAAGGGTCGATGGCTATAAGACTTTTTGTTTACATAAAGGAAAAATTCGTTCTTTGATAATAAAATTATTTGGAGGTATACCTTGAGGATAATTCTTCTTGGTCCGCCGGGCGCCGGCAAGGGCACACAATCTAAATTTATTCAGGAGATGTATCACATACCTCAGATCTCAACAGGGGATATTTTGCGCGAGAATGTTAAAAAAAATACAGATCTGGGTAAAAAAGCCAGAGAATATATGGATAAAGGAGAACTGGTACCTGATAAGGTAATCATAGAACTGGTGAAAACAAGATTGCAACAGGATGATTGCCTGAAGGGTTATATTCTGGATGGATTTCCCAGGACCCTCGCTCAGGCAGAAGGGTTGGAAAAAGCCTTGGGGAATGAGAATGTGGATCGAGTTCTTTTTGTTAATGTGTCCGATTCCGTGATTATTGATAGACTGACATTGAGAAGAATAGACAGAGAAACAGGTGCTATTTATCATTTAAAGAATAATCCGCCTCCTGAAGGGGTTCGTGTCATCCATAGGGATGATGATAAGGAAGAAACAGTGAAAAACAGGTTACGCGTTTACAGAGAACAGACCGAACCTCTTGTAAAATTTTATAAGGATAAAAATATTCTTTATGAGATCAATGGAGAAAAATCTGTACAAGAGATAAATAGCCTGATAAAAGATATATTAAACAGAGGGAAAGAGACATAGTCAGAATTTATACACCTCGTGAGATTGCCAGGATAAAGGATAGCGGAAAGCTATTACGCGAAACATTTGAATATATTAAAAGGTATATTGAACCGGGTATCACAACGAAAAAGTTGGATTCCATGGTTTACAAGTATTTGACAAAAAAGGGTGGTTATCCGGCGTTTTTAGGTTTTGATGGTTATCCGGCCAGTATATGTGTTTCGATCAATGACGAAGTTATCCATGGTATGCCGGATCAGCAAAAAACGTTAAAACAGGGTGATATAGTCAGTTTAGATATTGGAGTCCGGTATAAGGGTTTTATATCGGACAGTGCCTATACATTTCCCGTAGGCAAGATATCAGCGGATGCGGAAAAGCTGATAAAGGTTACTTATAATGCTTTGTACAAAGGGATCCAACAGGCTGTGTCAGGGAACCGCATAGGTGACATAGGACATGCTATAGAAAGCTATGTCAAAGATTTTAGTTATAGTGTGGTAACAGCCTTTGTCGGTCATGGGGTCGGCGAACAGTTGCATGAAGATCCGGCGGTACCCAACTATGGGAAGCCTCATACAGGTATACGGTTGAAAAAGGGCATGGTACTGGCTATAGAGCCTATGATTAATTCCGGTACAGCCGATGTGATCCTGCATGAGAATGGCTGGACCGCTTTGACAGCTGATCATAAACTGTCAGCCCATTTTGAGCATACAGTGGCTGTGCAGGACCAGCAGGCTGAAATTTTAACGATTTGAATTTATTGACATATTGTTATTATATATTATATTATGTTACTTTTATTTTAGGAATATTATAGAATGACAAAAGAAGAGCCGATTGAAGTTGAAGGGAAAGTGATCGAGACGTTGCCCAATACGATGTTCAGGGTAGAGCTGGAGAACGGGCATGTTGTGCTGGCTTATATTTCAGGAAAAATGAGGATGCATTATATAAAGATATTACCCGGAGACAGGGTGACAGTTGAACTGTCCCCTTATGATCTGAATAAAGGGAGAATCATTTACAGGCACAAGTGAGGACAATTGATGAAAGTAAGAACATCTGTAAAGAAGATATGTAACAAATGCAAGATTATAAAACGTAGAGGCGTTGTGCGCGTTATCTGTAAAAATCCAAAGCACAAACAACGACAAGGCTAGAGGAGGCGAAGAGTTATGGCTCGAATTGCAGGTTATGATCTGCCAAAGAATAAACAGATCCATGTGGCATTACAATATATCTACGGGATAGGAAAATTTCTATCGAAAAAAATACTGGAAGTGACTCAGATCAATCCAGGTAAAAAAGTTGCTGACCTCACACCAGATGAGGTAACGAAATTAAGGGAACAGATCGAAAAGAAATACAAAGTAGAGGGTGATCTGAGAACAGAGACCGCCATGAATATCAAGAGGCTTAAAGATATCGGCTGTTACAGAGGGATCAGGCATATTAAAAAGTTGCCTGTTAGAGGACAGCGTACTTCGACAAATGCCCGGACACATAAAGGGGCTCGTCCCCCTGTGGGCGGGAAAAAGAAAGCACAAGAAGCCACCAGGGCCGCTTCTTGAATAAAGTAATATAAAGGAGTGAAATATTGGTAGAAGCGAAAAAAAAGCCTGTAACAACGAAAAGGCGAAAAAAAGAGAAAAAGCAGGTCCCGGAAGGGATAGCTCATATTGCTGCTACATTTAATAATACGGTTGTAACGATAACGGACCTTAAAGGCAATGTGATATCATGGTCTTCAGCCGGCAAAATGGGATTCAGGGGGGCAAAAAAAAGCACACCCTATGCGGCTCAGATCATTGCTTCAGATGCGGCTAAAATGGCCATTGATAACGCAGGAGTAAGGGCTGTTGATGTTCGTGTGAAAGGACCCGGTTCAGGCCGTGAAGCGGCTATAAGGGCTTTGAATCTGTCCGGTATCAAGGTGAAATCCATAAAGGATGTTACACCCATACCCCATAATGGCTGCAGGCCGCGAAAAAGAAGAAGAGTATAAAGAGAACAGGAGGAAGCCGTTTTATGGCAAGATTGGTCAAAGCAAAATGTAAATTATGCCGAAGGGCAGGGGTCAAGTTAATGCTCAAGGGTGACCGGTGTGTTACCCCGAAATGCGCACTGGAGAAACGGAAGTATCCCCCTGGTCAAAGGCCAAGAAGAGGAATGAGGGTCACCAATTATTTATTACAGATCAGGGAGAAACAGAAATTGAAAAGGATCTATGGCCTGATGGAGAGACAGTTCAGAAAAATATTTAATGAGGCCGCAAAAAAGAAAGGAGCGACCGGTGATATTTTAATATCCCTCCTGGAAAGAAGGCTGGATAATGTGGTATATCGTCTTTCTTTTGCTTCATCCCGTCAGCAGGCCAGACAAATGGTCAGGCTGGGGCATGTGCAGGTAAATAATAAAAAAGTGAATATCCCCTCCTATATAACCAAAGAGGGCGATTTGATCATAATAAAGGAAAAAAGCCGAAAACTATATCCCATATTGAAAAGTATGGGAAAACTCGAGAATATTCCTGTCCCCGAATGGTTGTCTATTGATATTGACAAATTCACGGGTAAAGTTGTAAAAAATCCGGAAAGAAAAGATATTGAATTACCCGTACAGGAACAACTCATAGTCGAGCTCTATTCAAAAGTTTAAGAAATCCGGAGGTAAATTCTGAAATGGTGGATTTAAAATATCTATTGAAGGATTTTAAAAGACCACAAGGTGTCGCTTTCGAAGAAGAAGAAAAATCTCAGAATTATGGGAAATTTGTCGCTCAACCATTTGAACGAGGTTATGCCATTACTATCGGGAATGCTTTTCGAAGAACATTGCTTTCTTCTATCCCGGGGGCGGCGATTGTGGCTGCAAAAATAAATGATGTACTGCATGAGTTTTCTACTATTCCCGGCGTTCTGGAAGATACGTCAGAACTTTTTGTAAATTTAAAACGAATCAGGTTTAAACTGGAAGGTACTGTGGAAAAAAAGATGATACATATTGAGAAAAAGGGAGCCGGACAATTGAAGGCCTCAGATCTGAATGTTGATCCTGAAGTGGCTATTGTCAATCCTGATCAATATCTGGCAACTTTAAATAAAGACGCCAAGATCGTTATGGACCTTCAGATTGAAAGAGGACGCGGTTATGTACCGGCCGAAGAATTCAAGTCCAGGATCGATCAGATCGGGGTTGTTCCTTTTGATGCGATCTTTTCGCCTGTCAGAAAAGTGAACTATAAAGTGGAAAATACACGAGTCGGGCATAGGACAGACTATGAAAAGTTAATTCTGGAGATATGGACAGACGGGACCATTGATCCCAGTGATGCCTTGACAAAAGCCGCCTTGATCCTGAAGGAGCATATCGGGCTGTTCTTGAATTTTCTCAAAGCCGAAGATCTTTCTCTGGAAGATCTTGATAAAGAAGAAGAAAAGATGCAGCAAAAGATCCTGGAAAAAGTACTGACCACAAGTGTTGACCAGCTGGAACTGACGGTCCGCAGTTCGAACTGTTTGAGGAATACCAAGATAAAAAGTATCGAGGAACTGGTGAAGAAATCCGAAGATGAAATGCTTAAAATGAAAAATTTTGGAAGAAAGTCTCTCGATGAAATAAAAGCCAAACTAACCGAGTATGGTCTCTGGCTGGGTATGTCGGATGAAGATCTAAAGAACGCCAAGATCAAAAAAGAGATCTTTTTAAATGAGAATACGTAAGGGAGGCTGACTCGATGCGACACCTGAGAAAAAGAATAAAGATAAATAGAACGTCGGCGCACAGAAATGCCATGATCGCCAATATGATTAACTCTTTTTTGAAACATGAAAAGATAAAGACGACCAGGGCCAAGGCAAAATTGATCAAACCCGTTGCCGAAAAAATCATAACCCGAGCCAAGACAAATACTCTTCATTCCAGAAAACAGATCTATAAAGTGTTGCGCAGATGGGATATGATGCCAAAGCTGTTTGAAAAGATCGCCCCCCGTTTTAAAAAAAGAGCCGGAGGATATACTCGGATTGTTCCTATAGGACCCAGAAATTCGGATAATGCCGAAATGGTCTTTCTTGAGATGGTCGAAACATTTGAGGAAAAAGGAAAATCCGAGAGGTCTTGATGATTCTTAATCAGGATAGTCTGTTTTTATTTTTTTCTCTCCCTGTCATACTTCCCCTTTTGCTGTTCGAGGCTTTTTTCAAATCACTCCTGGCTAAATCCAGAAGGATTATAATACTTGAATTTTTAAAAAAAAATGTGTATTATATCAATCGTATCTGTAATATTTTATCAGGATATGGGAGTCATCCTTGTAGCCCTATTTTGAGCCATGTGTTTTAAGATAAAATGTAAAAGAGTTCTTCAGATGTGTTATTTTCGTCATCTTTGGCTCTTTAAAAAATATACCGGCAGGAGATAGGAATGGATCAAGAAATGGATCAAGAAAATGATAAAAAGCCTCTGGTTACATTTTATTTAAAGAATACGATTACCTGTCCTGTCTGTGGTATGGAATTCAAACGGGAAGAAATGATGACGGGAAGGGGCAGGCTGATCACCAAGGGCATTACTAAAGAGCTGCGACGTTACTACGAACCCAGCAAGGTCTACGGTAAAGTCAATCCCCTGTTGTATCCTGTGACAGTATGCCCCCGTTGTTATTTTGGAGTCCTTCATGAGGATTTTGACAAGATCAAACCCCAGAATGTGGCTAACGCCAAAGCCGCCAGTGAAAAACGATTAGCCGTTATCAATCGTATTTTTGGCACCCTGGATTTCCGGCAAACACGGGAATTAAAACATGGAGCGGCCAGCTATATTTTGGCTATCGACTGCTATGACTATTTTGATAAATGGGCTTCCCCCACAATGAAAAAAGCCATTTGTTCTATTCGCGCTGCCTGGCTTTTTAATGATCTGGAAATGGAAAATCCCCTGGATGATTATGGCAATATGCAGAACCATTTCTATAAAAAAGCCCATGATTTCTACAAGGTCGTTCTTATCAAGCAGGAGCGGGGGGAAGAGTCGTTCGATGGGATAAAGCACATGGGTCCGGATACGGATTTTAATTATGGATACGATGGTATTCTTTATCTTGTGGGTGTTCTGGCCATGCGCAACTCTTACCTGGAAAAAGACAAGTTAAAGGTAATAGAAGATTTCACCAATGCGAAAAAGATAGTGAGCAAGATGTTCGGTCTGGGAAAGGCCAGCAAAGAAAAGCCAAGTCTGCTGCTGGATATGGCCAGAGAACTGTACGATGAATTATCTGAAAAAATAGAAGAGATCAAAGTGACCATGGCCGGTCAGGAAACTTCTTCTCCTCAATAATCTCCTTTCATTATTATATATGAAAAATTTTATACTTGATATCTCTTATGACGGCAATCATTATTCGGGCTGGCAACGGCAGAAAAACAAACGATCGGTTCAGGGCACGATTGAAAAGGTCCTTAAAAAGATCCTCAAAGAAAAAAAGGCCAGCCTGACATCCGCTTCCCGTACCGACGCCGGCGCTCACGCTGTGCACCAGATCGCCAATTTCAAGTTATCAAAGGGTCCTTTCCTTAAGCCAGAGCCATTATTAAAAGCCCTTAATGCGGTTCTTCCTTCAGATATCAGGATCAATTCCTTAAGATCAGCCAGAGCGGATTTTCATGCCCGTTATTGGGCGAAAAAAAGAGAGTATCATTATCTTATCTATAATCACAAGATCAACTCCCCTTTTTATCAAAAGTATGCGTATTACTATCCGAAATCCATTGACCTGAACCTTTTGAGAAAAACACTGTCATACTTTAAAGGCCGGCATGATTTTGCTCCTTTTGCCAACCTGTCAAAAACCAATGTGAAAACAACTGTAAGGACTCTGTATCAAATATCATATAAAAAAAAGGGTCCTTTGATCACAATTATTCTGAAAGGAGACGGTTTTTTAAAAGGCATGATAAGAAATATCATAGGCAGCGTTCTTGCGATAAATAAATTAAAACAGAATCCTTCCCTTATAAAAGAGATATTTCGTTTACAGAAAAGAACAAAGGAAAGGCTGATAGATAAAAGCGGGTCTACGGTGCCGGCTTACGGATTGTATTTATACAGGGTGTATTATTAGATCCTCGTTTGCCTTAAATTTCTTGATTTCTTGAATCAAATTAAATAAATTAAAGCGGCTATAAAGCAAAATCAAAAAAAGGAAAAAAAAGTGCGAAAGTCTATCATTATCATATCTCTTCTTTTAACCGTATCTTTTCTGATGGCTGTTGAAAATGTGACAGAGTACAAACTTCCCAATAACCTTACGGTTATCCTCAAGCCCATGAAGAAAGTGCCCCTTGTGACTTTTCAGATCTGGATAAAAGCCGGTTCTATATGGGAATATAAATGGGGAGGGGCAGGAATATCACACTTTTTAGAGCATATGCTTTTCACATCGACCAAATCCAGCTCGACCCATCAGATCGCGAAAAGAGTTAAACAGCTGGGTTGCGATATGAACGGCTATACCTCTTTTGAAAGGACGGTTTATCATTTTACTCTGCCTTCTGAAAACGTGTCAAAGATCATACCCATCGCCAAAGAGATGATTTTTATGCCGGCTTTTTTAGAACAGCAATTTAAAAAAGAGAGAAGTGTTATCCTTAAAGAGATCAATATGAATGATGATGATCCCACACGTTTTTTCAGCCGGCTTTTATTTCAATCGACTTATGAGAATGCGTTTTACAGGTTCCCTATTCTTGGATACGAGGAGGTCTTTAAGAAAATAACCAGAAAAGACCTGACAGAGTATTATGAGCATTTATATATCCCATCCAATATAGCTCTTATTGTAACAGGAGATTTCTCCGTGAAAGAAATGCAGGACCTTGTGGCAAAGCATTTCCGTGGTCTAAAAGATAATTTTTATACAAAACCGTCTCTGGTAAAAGAACCGGCGCAAAAGGGATATAAAGAGGTCAATGAATACAGAAACGATATCGTTCTTCCCAGAATAGCCATGGTCTTTAAAACCGTGGATATCCGTCACCCGGACCTGTACGCTCTGGATGTCCTTTCCCTGATCATGGGGCAGGGGAGATCGTCAATTTTAAACGAAATATTAAAAGAACAAAAGCAGCTTGTAAAAACCATCTCTTCTTTTTCCTATACCCCCATGGACAGGGGGATCTTTTCCATCCAAGCTGAACTGTATAATGTTTCCGATATCCCAAAGGTAAAATCAGAAATCCAGTCCATTCTTGCCGATATCAGGAAATATATAAAGTCCGAGGATGTAACAAAAGCCGCCAAAATGGTTCTGGCTGACTATTTCCAATCTCTGGAGACCGTTGAAGGTATGGCCGGTGATCTGGGAACCAGCTGGATCACTACCGGGAATATTCATTTTTCAGACCTTTATGTCCAGGGGATCAAAAAGGTAGATCTAATTTCCATCGAAAAGATGGTTAAGAAATATTTTACTTTTGATAATTTGACCTTTATTACTTTATCGCCCGGGCAGGGAAAGACCACAGAAAAAGCAGAAACACAGGAAAAAACAGATCTTGAAACATATACCCTTCCTGCCGGATTAAAGGTGATTATCAACCGGGACAGTACCGTCCCCCTTGTGAGTTTGAGAATGGTCTTTAAAGGAGGTCTTCTTTTTGAAGACCGGTCAAAATACGGGTTAACCTATTTTACTAGTAAGATGATGTTACGCGGCACAGAAAATTATACGCGTCAAGAATTGATCCGGTCGATAGAATCAAAAGGAGGATCGATCGATAGCTTTTCCGGGAATAACAGTTTTGGCGTGAGCCTGGATCTTTTAAAGGAAGATGTAAAACAGGGGCTTGAGATCCTGTCAGAGATCGCCAGGTCATCGACCTGTCCGGACAATGAGATCGAAAAGGTGAGGCAGGAAATACTGAACGAGATAAGGGCTCAGGATGAACAGATATTTACGATAGGAAAAAAAATCTTGTTTCAGGAAATTTACAAAGATTATCCTTATTCCGTTCTTAATACAGGATTACCTGATACGATAAACAGTATTAGCCGGGACGATATTGTATCTCATTACAAATATCTGTGCAGGCCGGAAAATTGTGTGTTGAGCATAAGCGGAGATGTTTCCCCGGATATAAAAGATCTGATAAAGAAATACTTTCAGGAATTTAACACGCGGACAGATAAAAGAATTGATGAACCGCCTTTTTCTATTCCGACAAAGATTGACAGTATTGAAACGAATCTGGATAAAAAGCAATCTTTGCTTTTGATCGCTTTCTACGGGATGGATGTAAGAGACAGCCAGCGGGAAAAAAGTGATATTCTGTGGAATATCCTGAATGGCCAGGGTTCGCGTATCTTTGACGCGGTACGTGAAAAGAAGGGTCTGGCCTATTATGCCGGAATGTTCCCTTTTTACGGGTTGACCACCGGACTTTATGTTTTTTATGCGGGAACCGTGGCTGATAAGGTGAATACAGCGAAGAAAGAGATAGTACAGCAGATCGAGAAACTGGTGAAAAACGGGATCACCAAACAGGAGATGGAATCAGCGAAAGCAGAGGCCAAGGCTTCAAAATTAAGGGAATTCCAATCCAACAACAGTATTTCGTTAAATTACGCGCTGGATGAATTATACGGATTAAAGATAAAGACCGTTGAACATTATAATCAGGACATTGATTCTATCTCAAAAAGTGAGATGGACCAATTTATTAAAAAATATTTTAACAAGAAAAAATATTCTATTATAACGATTAAAAGCAGAGGGGCCGTCCTGTATAATCAATAATAATAAAGGAAGTTTCATGAGTAGAAAGATCTTTAATATATTCAAAGCCATTCTGTTTTTGTATATTTTTTTACTGAGTATCCACCTGATGGGTGATTCTTTCAAGCTCTTCGGCAAAGGTTTTGCCAGAGCCCTTATTACCACCACATCTCATCCTATTGTGAGTTTGTTCATAGGCATTCTGGCCACCAGTATTATCCAGAGCTCGTCAACAACAACGTCCATGATCGTTTCCTTATGTTCCTGCGGAGCTTTGACGATCCATAATGCTGTTCCCATGGTGATGGGCGCCAATATCGGGACCACGGTAACCAATACCATTGTCTCGTTTGCCCAGATAACCCGGAAAGATGAATTTGAACGGGGCTTTTCAGCCGCCCTGGTCCATGATTTTTTTAATATAACCATTGTGGCGATATTTCTGCCTCTGGAAATGATGACAGGATTTTTACAAAAGATCGCCACGTTCTCGGCTAACCTGATAGCCGGTTCAGCCAATGTGGCCTTTCATTCCCCCATAAAAACGATCGTTAAACCTGTTGGAGAGGTTGTGGCTGGCAGTATTGCCGAACTGGTAAAGGAGCCTGTTCTGGGAGGAGTGGTCCTGCTTGTCGTTTCTCTGATCTTTTTATTCCTGGCGTTGTGGCAGCTGGTTAATACCATGAAAGAGGTAGCCTTGAATAAAACTGAAATTGCCATTAATAATGTGATCGGCAAAGCGCCCATTATTGGTATCCTGGTGGGAGCTGTCTTTACCATGATCATACAGAGCAGTTCTATCACAACATCGATCATGGTTCCCATGGCCGGAGCCGGTCTGGTCACACTGGCCACTATTTTCCCCATTACCCTGGGGGCTAATATTGGCACCACGTTTACCGCTATTCTGGCGTCACTGGCGGGCAATAAACTGGGATTGACCATTGCCCTGGTCCATCTGTTCTTTAATACTTTTGGTGTCATGGTCATCTATCCTGTTGCTCCTATAAGGAATTTCTTCTTAAGACACGTAGAGGAATTTTCTCACACCATTGCGAAAAACAGGAAACTGGCCGTCGTTTATGTTTTTTCTGTCTTTTTTCTGATACCTGGTTTAATCATATTTTTACCAAGGATTTTTTAAAACGGAGGAACCCCACAAATGAATATCTTTAAAGAGATGATAAGGGTCTGGAAGGGAAAAACCTTTATGGACTCGATTATGTCGGATTTTAAACGGATGATGAAAGAGATTTACACCATGTTTGATAATGTCACGTCTTTGCTTTTTCAGCATAAAAGAATTCCGGGGATCAATAAGCGGATATATGATGAAGATCACTTTGTCAATAAATCAGAGCGTAAGATCAGGAAGAGGATCATAGAGCATCTGGCTGTGCAACCGGGTGTGGATATCGGCCCGAGCTTGATCATGATGAGCATCGTCAAGGATGCCGAGAGAATAGGCGATTACTGTAAAAACTTACTGGAAGTATATCATATGTTCAAAGTATTCAATAAGAAACACAAGTATTATTCGACATTCAAACAGATGAGGGACAAGATAGTCAATCTTATTTTCACGACAGATCAGTCCTTCAGGAAATCATGGGATGACAAAGCCAGACAGGTAATGGAGGATGCTTTCAAGATCGAAAAGGACTGTGATCAACTTTTACAAGAATTTTCTAATTCCAAAATGACGGCCAATGAGGCGGTCAACTTAACCCTGATGTCCCGTCATTTTAAAAGAATAGCCGCTCATCTCAGTAATATCGCTTCCGCTGTAATTTACCCTGTTCATCGCATTGATTTCTCCCTGGATAAGGCGAAAAGGAAGGACTAAAAGGGAAGACTTTATGAAAAAAAGATTAATCTTATTCCTTTTTTGTTTGTTTGTATACGGTTATCTGTACAGTGAAGAGATGAGGACCAATATGAAAGATAATGTCAATAGTCCTTACGGCGTCCTGGCCTTCTTCGCCTGGGACCATGAATGGAACCATAATCATTATAATGAAGAAAAGATAAAAAAAGCCGTGTCTTTGATGAAAGAAGCCGGCATCGACTGGATACGGATGGATTTTTTATGGGGCGATGTGGAGCCGAAAAGAGGCGTTTTCAATTTTGAGAAATATGACCGGATCGTCAATATTGTCCGGGCCAGCAATATTCATATCCTCGGGATTCTGGAATATAATCCCGAATGGAGAAAAGATAAATGGAATGCGGCGCCCTGGAAGGACCTTTACATCATCTACGCTTCCAAAGTGGTTCAGCATTTCAAAGACAGGGTAAAACACTGGGAGGTCTGGAACGAGCCGGATGATACCACATACTGGGAACCTCAGGATAATATGAAAACTTATTCTGAACTTTTAAAGGATACCTACACAGTTCTCAAGATCATTGATCCGGATTGCAAAATCGCCATGGGCGGTGTGGCTAAAACCATTGTCCTGTCTCTGAAAAATATATACAAGAATATCGGCAAAGACTATTTTGATATTGTGAATATTCACCCCTTTATCAATCCTCTGGTAAAGGAAAGGATGGTCTATTTAAATGGGATATATAAAGGGGTGCGGCAGATGATGAAGCGGTTCAAGGATGCCCACAAGGAGATATGGTTCACCGAGATCGGAAGTCCGGGCGTTAAAGAACCGGATCCTTCAAACGGCTGGTGGCATGGCTTGAGCCCGACAGAAGAGGAGCAGGCCAGGTGGGTGAAAGAAGTTTATACGAATGCGTTAAAGTGGAAAGGGGTCACCAAGATCTTCTGGGCCTTTTTCAGGGATGCCCAGGGGCACTGGAACAATGGGGTGGATTATTTTGGTCTGGTGACAACAGACTTTAAGAAAAAGCCTGCCTTTGACGCTTATAAGGAAGTTACAAAGAGGAAAAAATAAATTTTTACTTTGAACACCGAAGCCACTACGTGTCTTCGGTGTAATCCTGAAATAGTATGGTAGATGCAAAGTATTTTGTCGGATATTTTCAGGATTA
>JAFGFC010000044.1 GCA_016931325.1 Spirochaetota bacterium
TCACTCTGGGATCAGGAATTGAAATGAAGAATATTATTGTGGATTACGGGATTACGCCGCTTCAAGCGGGGGTTAATTTTTACACATTGAATTTTAAGATTATATTTTAGATCAAAAGGGTAAAAGAATGAAAAAAAATCTTATCCTTATTATTATGATCCTATTTTTCTCTTATCTTTTAAAGGCCGAGGAAGATATTTTTACAGATCGATATAACGCCAGGGCAGCCGGATTGGGTAATAATTTTGTGGCGCTCGCTAACGATTCAACCGCTGTCTTTTATAACCCTGCCGGATTGGGATTGATCGAACGGTCATCTTTTAACAGCATGTATGCGGATATCAATGCCAATGGCATAATAAAGAATTTCATTGTATCCGGCGGCGGGGCCTATCAGGACATTTCCATGGGGCTGGGCTGGTGTCTGGAATCCGTTGACCTTGATCCTGAATCCTGGTATCAACACAGGATTTATTATGGCGCCTCTTATTTTCTTTTTGACAAGATTCATGTGGGATTGGGTTCGAAATTGATGATCATTCAAACAGAGATCTATGAAAATGATTCTATATGGGGGTATGGGTTTGATGGCGGATTGCTTTTGAGTTCAGACAACTGGGATCTGGATTTTATGTCAGACAATGAGGTGGAATTAAGGGTGGGGATCATGTTGAGGGATGTTTATACACAGATCGAATGGTCAGAGAATAATGTTGAAGATCTGCCTTTTGCTCTGATCTTTGGCGGCAATTTAAATTATTACGAAATGATCAATATCAGCGCTCAGTTTACCAGTCAGAAAAAATCCCTGGCTCAATTTGGCGTCGGCGGTGAATTTTATCTATTGAAATTGCTCGATTATCAGTTTGCTGAAGAATATAAAATTACGGATATTGTACTGAGAGGCGGCATACAAATAGAGAATATTTACAGAACAGCCAGCCGGTATTCTTTTGGTATCGGTCTGGTCTTTAATCAGTATTGTTTTGATTATGCTATTGTGTATCAGATGGATTATCTGCCAGCTACGCATTATTTTTCTTTGAATGTCAATAATTGGAGCCTGTAAAGCATGAAAAAAAGTATTATCATAATTATTATCTTCTTATTGGCACTTTCTCCTGTTCTGCTGGCTCAATTGGGGGATTGGAGATTATTTCATTACAAGTTCCCCTTTCCGAAAGAAAAGGTCTTTTATAAATCCATAGAATGTAATGATATTGATATGGATGGTGATTTCGATCTTTTTGTGGGGAACTGGAAAGGGTATGTGGCTTATTATGAAAATACGGGTAATCCTGAAAAATTCCGGTTCAATCTGGTCAATGACGGGTTGAGTAAAAATACATCCTTTCAAAAATTGGAGACCGGGAATAAAGCCATTGTAAGGATCGTTGATATTGATAGTGATGGCGATTATGATTTCTTTATTGGCAATAATGACGGAAATATCGCTTTTTATCGAAATGACGGGAACATAAAGCTTCCGCTTCTGAAACAGATAAAAGATGGTCAGAAACAAACCAGTTCCTATTTCAATATCAATGTGGGTTTTGCGGCTGCCCCGTTCTTTATCGATATTGATAATGACCGGGATTATGATCTGTTTATCGGCAACGCTCAGGGTTTTGTGGCTTATTACAGGAATGACGGGACTGTCACGTCCCCGCTTTTCACCAGGATAAACGGCGGTTTCACGGTTGAAGATTCGTTTGAAAATATTAATGTAAAGGGTTATGCTGTCCCTGTGTTCTGTGATATTGATAATGACGGCAAATATGACCTTTTTGTCGGCAATCTGGAAGGGACGATCTATTACTATGAAAATATTGGTTCGGAGAAAGTGCCTGAATTCAAACTGGAATCAAAAAAATTTGCCAATATTAATGCGGGCGGTGATAATTCGCCCTATTATGTTGATCTGAATAATGATCAGGTCGATGAGATCATTGTGGGGAATAATGAAGGAAACATTGAAATATTCAAGGCCAGAGAAGGGAAAAAATTGCTAATTTTTAAAGGCAAGGGAGATGTCGTGCAGATAGATAAAGGGGAGGACGGCAAGGATGATAAAGGCAAGGTCAGCCTTGACAGGATGTATTTTAAAAAAGCCAAGGCACTTTATGAAGGGGAAGATTACATCGAAGCGTTGAATATGTTCGAAAAGATCGATGATAAAACTGAAGAAATGAACGACCTGGAGAAAAAATGCGAACAAAAATTAAAACAGTTGATCGTCAAGCTGGGAGAGGAATCTTTTTTATTTAAAGAAGTGGAAAGTGATTTTAAAAAGGGAGTTGACAAATATATCAATGCCAAATATTCCTCCGCTATAAATTATTTTAAAAAGGTGTTGAACACGGTACCCAGTCACAAGATCACACTGGAGTATAAAAAAAGGGCGGATAAAAAGATCGAGGAACAGAAACTCGAACATGAAGCGGAGAAATTCTATGAAAAGGCTATGGAACATTATAACAAGGGAGAATTAAAAGAGGCGTTTGATAATATTAAAAAAGCCAGGGATAAGAATGAAAGCAATTTGAAATATCATCAGCGATTCACCGTGATCAGCAATGACTATTTCGCACAGTCCAATAAAGAGTTCTATGATAAGAATTTGGCAAAGGCCAAATCGCTTATGGAGTCCGGGGACTATACCCAGGCCGTCTCTGTGCTGGAACAGATCAATGAAAAATATCCCAAAGATGAGGTTGTTCAGGAATTGATAAAACAGTGCGAAGAGAAGATAGCCAAGATGGGCAAGGAACATAAGAAACGGATGAAGGAAAAATACCTGAGCGAAGGGGATCGGTATTATAATAAATTTGAATACACAAGCGCTTTAAAAAGTTACGAGGCCGCTTTAAAATACAGCCCCGGCGACCAGGAGATCACAAAAAAGATCACAGAAACGAAAAAAAAGATAGAACAGAAAGAGAATCGCCAGCTGGACCCGGAAGCCGTGAAAAAGCATTTTCAGCAGGGTTTGAAATATTATTCATTGGGCCAGTATCAAAAAGCGATCTTTGAATGGGAAAAAGTACTGGAGATGGACCCCCAGCACAAGATGGCTAAATTAAATATTGAAAAAGCCAAAGAGAAATTAAAGTAAAGGAGTGAGGGTGATGTTTTTCAGGTTTTTACGCAGAGAGGAAGGGCAGACCCTGGGAATATTTTCACTGGTGGTCCTGGCTCTTGTGGTGGCTATATTTTTTGTTTATAACGTGGGCGATTTTTTTATTTTCTGCATCAAGGAACAGAATGCGGTGGATGCCGCAGCCTTGAGCATGGCGTCCCTGCAAGCTAATGCCCTGAACGATATCGTAAAGGAGAATGAAGGGCCCTATATTGCCATATATACTGCATGCCAGGCCATTTGCTGGGCCTGTTGTGCCTGCTGCGGGCCATGGTGTCCGTGTTGCTGCAGTCTATGCCCTTTTATGGCAGCCATCATACGTATAACAGAATGGGCCTGGAGAATACGGTCATGGATGATTGTGATTCAGGCTGATATGCAGATCTGGAATGTGGCCAATTCAGCCTATAAAGATTCAGGCGGAAGCGGGTTTTTAAACGCTTTTGCCATCCCGTTATTCACACAATTGGATGAGTTAAAACCGTCTATACCTAAATGCCTGTCCTGGCAGGAAACATTCTGCGGCCTGGCTGAAAAGAAACGGCAGGGCAGCTATAACTGGGCCGGTATGGTAGAAAATTCATCCTCTGTGGGTGGCAGCTATAAGGGTTATTATGATAAAAAAGGCCCAAAGGTCTATTGCCAGGTGGAGGTGGCCTATCATCCTGTCACCTTCTGGTTCCAGTACTCGAAAAAAATGTTCTTTAAAGCAGGCGCCAGGCCTTATGGCGGGAATGTCCATCCCCGATGGTTCTGGTGGGGAAGGATAGGGAATGGAAAAGCATCTTTTACGGCCAAGCTGGTGCCTTTTATCACCATATTAAAATCCATGTAGGGATAAGATGTTAAAAAGATTTTTAAAAGATAACAGAGGACAGAGTTTTACTGAAACCGGCATATTCTTTTTACTTGTCTATATTTATATCGCCTCAGCCATGATATTTTTTGGATTTTTTCAACTGACAAGACAGAGGATGAATATGAGTAATTTTTATATGGGTTATACCCATGGTTTTTCCCACTCCTACGGATCTTCTTCTCTTGTTAAACAGAGAACCAAAGAGATGCTGGAAAAAGGCGCTCCCGTTATCGCCAAAGATAAAACCCCATGGATCAATGATATTGATCCCTCTGTCTCCGGTCGGTCAGGTCAGATCAATTCACAGATAAAAACAGAGATAAAGTTCAATTCAGCGGTTTTGGAGAGGTTATACGGCCAGCTCCTTGTTTACCGGTCGTACCGATTCAGTGCCACAGGACCAAAAAAACCATGATAAGGATCATTGCGATATTAATATTTTTCTTTTTATCCGCGCTCAACCTTCTGGCTGAAAAACAGATCAAAGAGACATCGCTTATTTACAAAAAAAGTCAGGCCATTATCCTCAACCTGAACCGGGGGGAGATGAATAATACGGAATTTTTGAATTTAAATTATTATATTAAAAAAGCCCGGGGAGATGATATTAAGGATATTTATAATTATTATATTACCCAGTTAGGTCCAAAAGGATATAGAAAGGATAAATACCAGACGAAAAAGACCAAAGAAAGCGATACTATTTTAGCCACCTTTATGGGCGATGAATATGTCATCTCCATCAATATAACTGATGATAAAAGATCCAGGGTCGTTGTTATCCTTTCCATCATGAATAATGAATTTTTATTCAAGAAAAATGCTCTTATGAACAAAAGCAATGAAGATAACCCCGGTTTTGATATTCCCGATATACCGCGATATCAGAAAACAAAACGCCTGCTCTCCACAAGGACAACGGATATGAACGAGCGCACCGTAAGGCAGGTCATGTATCAAATGGAGGGGAATAAAAAAGCCGTTGTGCGTTTCTATGAGATCGAAATGGCCCTGAATAAATGGAAAAAGATCAATCAATTCGAGTTCAGCGGATATATAACCATGTCCTATGTGAAAAAGAACAGGAAGGCTGAAATATTGATCCATTATAATCCTGAAGTAAAAAAAGATGTGATCATGATATTAGAGGAATAAGACCCATGATAGAATTTTTTAATGATGAAAGAGGACAGGCCATGACAGAATATGCCCTGACACTGGTATTCCTTATGCTGGCCTTTGTCGGTGTTTATCGCTTGATCGCCAATTCTTTTACACAGGCTTTTGAGAACATTGTGAACAGTATTTCTCTGACAAATATGGAGGATATAACGCAGGGACTTTTTTAACATGAAAAAAGTGTTCATGAGAAAAGAAAAAGGCTCTTCATTACTTGAAGCCGCCTTAATGTTGCCCGTGGTACTGGTCATGATCATGGCCATATTTCAGTATGCTGTTTTTGTGACGATCAGTCTGGCCACCAATTATGCGGCCTATAGAGCAGGGAGAGCGCTTCTGGTCTCCATGCATAATGCCCCGCGATACGGTCAAACCCCTCATTCCGCTGTCAGGGATGCTCAAACAGCGGCGATGAGTGTGGCTCTCAGTGTTAAAGGCTGGGCTTTGCCGTATTTCAAAGTATCCGTCTATAAATACGATTCCGGGTCAGGTAATAAAATGGGTCAGCAGATATCAGGGAACAGCCTTATCAGCCCTGATCAGGATGTTTGGGTCGTGGTGACCGGATATGCACGCCTTGTCATTCCCCTGGGAAGGTTTATTTTTGGTAATGCTGTCCCGGGAATGAGCGTGCTGCCGCAGGGAGATTTTTATTACAGATGGTTCAATCCTGAATCAACCAGTTTCAGCCTGTTATGGCTCCCGGTTAGAGCCAGTTATTTAGTTCATACACCGTCTCAAAAAGAGCCCTAGTCAAACCGGAGGTTTTATAATGACCAAATTTATTTTTACTGGAATGATCTTTTTTATCATGGTATCGATGCTGTACTCTTCCTCCATGGGCTGGGAAAACAATCAGGTTATTATCAATGAGAACGGATTCAAACCTGCGATCGCGGCTTTCAGGAATTTTGTTTTTGTGGCTTATCTGAAAAAGACGGGAGAGAATAAACAGGTCTTTCTTCTGGCCTCGGAAGATCAGGGACGAACATGGAAAAGTCCCATAGCCGTTACAAAAGATTCCAGCCAGTGTGACGATCCTGAGATCCTCTACGTGAATAATAAAGTCTATATTTTCTGGGTGGATCATAAAGACGGCAATAATGAGATCTATTTTACCTATTCTGATGATGAAAAGGGAACAGAATTAAAAGATCCTGTCAGGGTCACATTCAGTGAATCAGATACCATACAGCCCCATATCACTTCCACGGGGGATAAGATCTTTCTGGTTTATGTGGATGACAAAGAGGGCGATTATGAGCTGTTCGGTAGAACCTATGTGATCATGGATAATGAATTTTCTGACGAAGTTCAGATAACGTTTTACAGCGGCGGATCTTTTTATCCGAATGCGCTTTCCATGCTGGATGAAATTCATCTGGTCTGGCAGAAAAAAGACGGAGAACGCTGGAAAGTGATGTACTCGAAGAGTCTTGATGGAATACAATGGACCCCGGCCATCGATATCTCCGCCGGTCTTGACAGTGGTTATGAACCCAGGCTCTCTTTTTCACAGAGCGGATTAAAGGTGGTTTTCCAGGCCGAGCACAAATATGAATTTGAGATCTATACAGCGACTTATGAAGAATTGTCTGATCACTGGCTTATCCCTATGAAATTAAGCCGGAATGTGAATGTGGAAAATTCCCCCACGCTTCTGGCGGTCTCTGACAGGCTCTATGCTTTCTGGTATGATTACAGTGAAGGGAACAATGAGATCATCTGCACGTCTTCCACTGATGACGGACTTTTGTGGACCGAGAGGGTCAATTTATCGGAAACACCCCAGGATTCTCATGAATTTGACCTTATCTATAATTCCTTTAATGATAATACCTACCTCGTATGGGAAGAGGGAAACGCCGGACAGGTCGTGTTCAAACAGGCTGACAGGTACTGCCCCACTCCCAGCATAATCGCCTCTACCTATAAATCCAATGAATGGTCCTTTGAGAAAGATTCATTCTTCAAATGGAAGATCGACAGTGATGGCTCAGGTGTAAAAGATTATGCTTATCTCATTGATAAAGAGCCGGACACGGCCCCTGACCTTTTTATTGCCGAGTATCCTGTGGATGAAGCCAAGTTTTACAATCTACAAGACGGGATATGGTATTTTCATCTTCGGGCCAGGGACAATATGGGTAATTTAAGCGAAACGGTTCATTACCCTATAAAAATAAATTCCAAGATGTATCTTGAAAAGGTTGTATACTATGTTGTCAAATATGGTGATACCTTATGGGATATCTGTGAAAAACAGTATGGTAATCCCAGGATGTATAATCAACTGGCTAAATATAATGAAATAAAAAATCCGAGATGGATCTATCCTCATCAGGTTATCAAGATACCGCCAAAGGGTTCTCTGGGCAAATGAGAGATTTATTAAAAACATTATTCAGCGTATTCCTTGTGATCTTTTTAACTCGATCGTTGTTGGCGATCGAGAAATATACCATCAACCTGGGAAACATTCAGCCCGGGAAGAGCATAAAAAAAGTCATTATTCTGACAAACCGGTTTAATACTGACCTTGCCATAGAGACCATTGCAGGTGACTGTGAATGCCTGGATATCAGGGTCATGAAAACCAGCCAGGTCAAAGTGCTGGGAGAGAGAAAGGCGATCGTGCCGCCCCATAGAGAATATCAACTGTTGATCAATATCAGGATAAAAGAAGCATCTGGTGAATTTAAAAAAAGAGTATTGCTCAAAGGAAAGATCAAAGGCAAGAAAAAGATTATCATGGTTGATCTTTCAGGCAAGGTATTGATGGAAAATCCTTAAACGGGAATGAACCTATGAAAAAAATACTGTTATTAATGATCTGTCATTTACTCATCTCGCTTAACCTGTTGTCGCAGCCTGTGACGGTCATACAGCAGAGCGCGGAAAACACGGCTGCCGGCGATACAGGGGTATCGTATTACGCCGGAGTGGGTTCCATTTATTATAATACGGCCACTCTTTGTTTTGAAGAGCGCTCCCTTCTGGATATACAATTCCTGTATAATAAATTGAATCTCTACAATCAATATTCTATCGGCTATCTTGAATCTTTGAGAAAGAATCTGGTTATGGCCCTGGATTTTGTTATTTATGATCCTGAAGATTTCACTCTGCGCAGCGCTGATGATAATTATCAGGAAAAGATCGGAAAATTGTCACATGTTGTTAACATGGCCGTAAGTTCCAAGTTGTTCAAAGAATTGAATTACGGTTTTAATTTAAAAATGATCAATAACAGTTATGGGGATGAATCCTACCTGGCCGCCGGTGTGGATTTTGGCATGTTATATCTACCCGGAGAGTTTCATAATCAGCTCTCTGTGGGGATCAATTTCGTGAATTTTATTTCCTCTTCAGGGAAATTGAATAATGAGGAGATAACAGAGCCCATGAATATAAAATTTGGGGCCGGATACAATTTGAACCTTGAGGATCATCTCATCTTTCTCGGACTGGAAGGCAATTCTGACTCTGATTATTATTCTCAATATGGGGTGGGTTTAAAATATACCTATAAGAATATTATTAACTTGAATTTAGGTTATAATGAAAAATTGAAATTTACCGCCGGGGCGGGTTTTTATTCAGATCCCTACAAGATCAACTATTCCTACAGCCGGGATGATAAAAATGATAATATTTTTCACAGGGTCTCAATCACTTTTTATTTCCGTTTAAAGCTGGACGAAGATACCATGGAACGTTACTATAACAAGGCCATCCGGCATTATAATGATTTTAAATTTGCTCAATCTTTTGAGATATTCAAAGACCTTTACAGGGCGGATAAGGATTATAGAGAAACCGCCTATTACTATGAACTTTTGCGAAGAAGGATCAAAGAGAAGGAAGAAGAGACCAGCCAGCTTCGGGAATTAGCCGAAGATTTTTATGACAAAGCCCTTGACGCTTATAACAACAAGCAATATTCTCAGGCCCGGGGTTTTCTAATCGAATGCCTCAAGATCAATGTGAAACACAGGGATGCCAGAAGTCTTTTAAGCAAAGTCCACGCTTTACAGCAGGAAGAGGAGATAAGAGAAGAGGCCAGTGTAAGGAAAAAAGAAGGGGATTACTATTTTTCATTAAAACAGTATGCTTCGGCTCTGGTGGAATATAATCAGGCTTTGAAACTTGATCCTGACAACGAAGTTCTTGAATTAAAGATCAGGAAAACCACCGAACAGCTGGGCAAAGAGAACCGCTCTTCTCTGGGATATAAATTATATAAAGAGGGTAAAAATTACTTCGAAGCCGGAGAATATACCAAGGCTATCTCGAAATGGGAAGAGGCTGTTATTGCCCTGCCCAATTTTACCCTGGCCAAGGTGGAAATTGAAAAAGCCAGGAGAATGCAACAGGAGAGAGAGGAAGCTGATGCCGTTAACCGGATGAGGGAAGATCAGGTGGGAAATCTCTTCAAGGTAGCCGAACATCAATTTAAGAATAATCAACTGGTTGATGCGTTGTTCCAGGCGGAATCGATCCTTGAGATAGACCCCAGGAATCAAAAAGCCCAGAGTTTAAAGCAGAATGTTCTGCAAAAAATAAAGATCGAAGAGAGCCGGAATAAAAGAGAGAAAGCGCAAAAAGAGAGATTCCATTTAAATGAAGGGATCAAGGCCTTTAAAGAGAATCAGTTGGAACAGGCTCTGTTTCATTTTGGCAAGGTGATCGCTTACAATCCTGCGCAGAGCGCATCCATCAAAGAATTGGCCGATGTTTCAAGAAAGATAGCCGAACTGGAACGGCAGGGGATCAATCGTGATTCTGCCAATTATCGTTTAATTAAAAATCATTATGAACGGGGAATGCAATTCTTCTCTCAAAAGAATTTTGATCAGGCGATAGCGGAATGGAAGCGTGTTCTGAAGATCGTGCCTGAAAACTATCAGGCCGCCTCGATTATCGCTGACGCCGATGCGGCTGCCCGCAAGGAAAAAGAGGAACGGTTGGCCCAGTTCCATCTTGACCGGGCCATGCGATTCCTGTCAGAAGGCAAGCAGGATCTGGCCAGAGCCGAGGCGAAAAGGATCCTGGCCATCTTGCCTGACCATGCTCAGGCCAAGGACATTATCACAAAATCCGTCAGGGGTGTGGATAAAAAGAAAGCTATTATTGATTATTTAAATAAAGGAGAGGAACTGTTCAAGGATGAAAAATATCCCGAGGCGATCCAGGAGTTGAGAATGGCTATTGCCATTGATCCCAATAACAGTCTGGCTAAAAAAAGGCTGGGAGAATATGAAGAAAAGTTGAAAGAGATCGAAAGTGAAAAGCAGGTTGAAAACTCTCTGGATATGGCATCAAAATATCTGGATCATGAAAATTATACCATGGCCAGAAAATATATCAATCAGGTCCTGGCCAAGGACACAGAGAATCCTGCGGCGAAAGAACTCTTGAATAAAATCGAAGAAAAAGAGGTGGATATTCAGGTCACAGAACAGGAAAAACTAAAACTGGTGGAGATCTTTAATACAGGGTTAAACAAATTTCTGGACCAGGATTATGATGAATGTATCAAGAATATGAGGAAAGTCCTTCTTATCGATCCGGATAATATTCAGGCGTTAAAATTTATTGAGAAAGCCAAAGCCAAGATCAAAGAAACCCAGAAGCAGGCGATCGAACCGAGCAGCAAACATATAGATAAGAAACTGGTATGGACCCATTATTTAAAAGGCATTAATTATTATACATCAGGTGATCTGGATAGCGCTATTAAAGAATGGCGTGAGGCCTTGAGGATCGATCCGGGCAATGAGAAAATAAGACGCAGTTTGAACAAAGCCCTTGTGAAGAAAGAAATGCTGCAGTAGGACCCAAACGGCAAAGAGTATAAGAATAAAAAAGCACCCTGACGGGTGCTTTTTTTAAGATTTAATAAAAGTGCGGGGATAAATGAAGATTTCAATAACAATGATAATTGTTCTCTTTTTGTTCTTGTTGTTCCCCTGTCATGACGTTCTGGCCTTTATCAGTCCTAATCCTGCCTATTTTGAAAAAGTACAAGCAGACTCCACAAACCAAATTACCTGGACTTCAGTTCAAGGGACAAATAATCCACCTATTGGAACCATCTATTATCGATTCAAGGGCGCTATGGGCAGCTCGGGATGGAAACTGGATCGAAACGAGAGCCGTACCAATTTATATCAAAATACGCGGTTTTATGCAAAGGTCCAGATGAGCAATAATATCACACATGAGACCACTGTCTGGAGCACGAACCTTTACTGTTATACGCTGCTCGAGGCTCCGCTTGACTCTTCTGTCAGCGTTGTGCCCCTTTCCTATGACCGGATGCGAGTGGCTGTAACCCAGCCGGCCAACTACAACCAGGGGCTGACAGGGAGCCGTTTCAGTAATTTTACCGGCAGCGGACAGGGAGGCGCCAATTCCCCGGCTCTGACCGGTATCTATGTTTATACCAATTATAACCTCCTGCCAAACACAAGGTACAGTTACAGGGCTCAATATAAAAATGGAGATGGCGTGTGGACATTGGGCAATCCCAAACAGATCACCAATATTACCTTATGCCGCGTTCCGGGAACACCGACTTTACAATGCCTTTCGTCAAACAGCATCAATGTCGTGATCGATACGAATCAGAATCCTTCCGCAACAAGATATGCTGTCCGGTTTATTGGTGGCGGAAGCACCCGGTATGTTCAGGGGAATAAAACATTAGGGGCAACCCCTTTTTATCAGACTCTTTTGATATGGAACCCGCTGGATGTGACCAATTTGAGCCCCAATACAGCGTATACGGTATCCGTCTCAGCGCAGAACCTGAGCAATTACAATACGTCTTACGGTCCCAGCGCTGTTCGCTATACCGCGCCCAATATACCGAGGCAGCCGGCTGTCATTTTGCCGGGAGGAACAGCCACCAAACTTAAGATCGATATAAACGCCAACGGCAATCCGCCCTATACGGTCTATTCTATCAGAGTAAAATTCGGTCAGACCCGTTATGTTCAAAATGGGGGGACTCTGGGATTGACTCCTGTCTATGATACAGAAGCTAACTGGGAGCCTTTGACCAATACCGGCCTGTCAGCCAATACTTCATATACTGTTTCGGTCAATGCCATTAATGGGGATACATCATACACAACCTCTTACAGTAAATCATCCAATCGGTATACCGAGGCTTATTCCGCAAGCCAGCCATCTGTACTGGCTAACTATGATCTGGATACCAATTATTTTACCTCGGTTACTATTGAACCGAACGGGAATCCGACCTATACCCGCTTTGCCATCTACTGCACCAATAACAACCAGTATCTTCAGGGAGACGGCAGCTCGTCATCTACCCCATTCTATCAGACTGAAAGCTGGTGGGAAACATCTTTCAGGAATTATCATACTTCCGGCGTAAGCCCCAATACTTATTACGGATATACTGTCATAGCGCAGAATCAGGATTCTGTATCCAGCCCGGCTTCTTCTGTAGGCCATGACCTCACCCCGCCGGCGGCTCCGGTTGGAGTGTCCGTATTAGAGGTGAATGATGATTATCTGTCCGTGAAATGGAATAAAACAGCCGGCGCCAATGATTACAGGATCTATTATGCTAATGTTTGGGGCCAACCCTTAACGAACTATATTCTGCTGGATTTTACAGCACAGACGAACTATGCGGATGAGAGAGACGGCGGCGTGCCGGACCAGGTGACGGGTTTGGTGGTAACGAATACCTCCTCCACGGATACCTCACGATTGAAAATAAGATGGAACGCCGTTTCCCCCCCTTCTCCTTCCATCGAATACTATTACCGCATCAGGGCCAGGAAAGCCGACGGAAAAGAAGGAGCGTTCAGCTCTTCTTACAGCGGAGCGATCAATATAACACCTGTGATCTCTCACTTCAAGATTTTCAGGGAGACCAGCTGGTCCAATACTGTATTGAGCACGAGCTTTACTGATTCAGGATTGAGCGCCAATTCCGTTTATCATTATCAGGCCCAGGCTGTTTCGTCTGACGACCTTTCAGGGGTTAAATCGACCTGGGGCTCCAATTATACAGCGATCCAGAAACCGGCCGGCATCACTTTTGCGCAGGTCAGCTCGAATTTTATCAGGGTCAATGCGTCCGGAAGCTTTAACAATTTAACCGTAAAAAATTCAGGACTATTCTTTTCCAATGAAACCAACACTGATACTTCCGGCTGGGTACAGGTGAACAATTGGATCTCATCGTCTCTGGTTGCCAATAAGCGTTATGGTTTCCGCGCCATGGCCAGAAATGCCGAAGGGCTGCAGACACCCTGGTGCCTTCTGACCAATCGGTTTACTCTATGCAAGGTCCCGTTAAATCCTGATATCACAACTATTTTGACCAACCGGCTTGTTATCGCCATAAAATCCAATAAAAATCCGATCTATACGCAGTATGCTATTTCCAATGTGCCGGCCAAACAGTTTGTACAGATTGACGGCACCCTGAACAATTCTCCGCAGTGGGGGACCTATACTCAATGGAGAGGGTCAAACGGTGTGACCAATTATAATTTAATCCCCAGTTCCAATTATTCTTACACGGTCAAGGCCAGAAACGGAGATGATCTTTCTACCGTATCTTCCCGAACATCTCTCTGGTGGTTCACTCTGCCGCGTATTCCGGAATCTTTAAGAAGCACGTATAATAGTCTGACGAATATTATTTTACAATGGCATGATAGCGGAGCTTCTTATTTCGGGATCGAATGCGCTCTGGATGCCGGCGGATTTCCCGGGACTTTTATCTTTTTAAAGCAGTATGTTGACAGATATACATCCACCAACTATAATCATTCCGGTCTTTTCCCCGGCACCAAGTACTGGTACAGGATAAGGGGATATAATGGGAATGGTGTGATGACATCACCCGGCCCCATGATTAGCATTTTAACGGTCATGACCAATCCTGAAACGCCCACCAATTTCAGGGGAACAGCCGTGGCCACCAACGCTATCCTGTGGCAGTGGAATGATGTCTCCTTTTCAGAGAATTACTATATTGTGCGTGACAGGATAACCGGAGCGGATGTTTCCCCGCTTTTACCCACAGACACGACTTCTTATCTGGAAACGAATCTTTTAAAGAATGCGCCTTATACAAGGTATGCGGTGGGTTCCAACCTGTATGGCAGGAGCCTGGATTCCAATACAAATCTTACCTTTACCTATGCTCCTGCGGCTTTCAACCTCAGCGCTCAACTTTTATCCCAGGATGAACTTGGCAGCGCAGTCCAACTGATATGGAATGCCAACAGTGTAACAAGCTTTGGAATAGAGAGAGCCTGTTCTGTAAGCGGTCAGCCGGGCAACTGGATCTCTCTGGCTTCCAATGTTACCGCTTTTTCATATAATGACAGCACAGCTGATATGAGCAATACCTATTATTATCGCATTGCCAGTTTTAACCTCCAGGGAGTGAAAAATACTAATCGCAGTTTATTTGTTGAGATATTCGTTCCCCTGTTCCAGCGGCCCAAAGAGGATATGATCAGTGACAATTATATTACGCCGGAAGACGATTGTGTTGAAATTCTTCATAAGGCGGGTCATGCCGGCCAGCTCTGCATTAATATATATTCTGTGAGCGGAAGATTGGTGAAAGCCCTGGTGGATGGCCATGTCTCGTCCGCGGATCATTATTTCAAATGGTATATTGATAATGATGAAGGGAACCGTATATCGCGGGGAATATATTTTATATATATTAAAGGGAACGGTGTGGATGAAGTGAGGAAAGTGTTTGTAGCAAGATAATATTACAGATTTTTATTAAAATATTGTTTAGAAGTGATATATAGAGTAGTTTATCGTTTAACGTTTGTTTATACTATTGAA
>JAFGFC010000045.1 GCA_016931325.1 Spirochaetota bacterium
AACCCCTGGACAGCACGCTGAAATTGCAGCTGAGCCAGTGGATCCGCCAGGGCAAAGTCATCAGGTTAAAAAAAGGCTTTTACACCTTGAACGAGATGGACAGGCAGGCCAGGCTTTCGCCTTATATCCTGATCAACGAGTTGTATAACCCTTCCTATGTCAGCCTGGAATTTGCCCTGAACCATTACGGTCTGATCCCGGAGGCTGCGGGAAGTTTTACCTGTATCACCACCAACAAGACAAAAACATTCAAGAATCAGCTGGGCGTGTTCATCTATCACAGGATTAAAAAACATTATTTTTTCGGATTCACGAAAAACCAATCTGCAGACGGCCATGATTATTTTCTGGCCCAGCCTGAAAAAGCGGTTCTGGATTTTATTTATTATACTGTGCCTGCTAAAGAATCTGATCTGAGATCTGTCCTGCTTGATAATTACCGGTTCCAGAACCTGGATATTTTGAATAATGCCAGGCTGAATGAATACGCTTCCCGGTTCGATGTGGGCAAGATCAAACGGGCTGTGCCTGTTTTAAAGGAACTGGTCAAGGAGTGGGAACAGAATGATCGATGATATCCGCGAATATTTAAAAGAGATTCCGGAGAACCAGAAATTGAATTTTCTGCGGGAATATCTCCAGCTGGTTATTCTCAAGATCATTTCGGATTCCGGCTACAAGAACAGCATTACCTTCACGGGCGGGACAGCCCTGAGAATTGTTTTTCGCACCAACCGCTTTTCCGAGGATATGGATTTCAGTTTAACCAGTAAAAAGGATTATAATTTTAAAAATCTCTTAACATTCCTTGAAAAAGGATTAAATAAATACGGATTTTCCTATGAACTGGCCAGGGTGAAAGAAGAGATCGTGAATAGTCTTTTTATCCGCTTTCCCGATTTTTTAAAGGCATTACATCTTACCCAGCAGGACAAGAAACTCTCTGTCAAACTCGAGATCGACACGAATCCGCCTGCAGGCGGAAAAACGCAGGAATATATCTATTACGACAGGTTCTACTTTGTCATGAACCATTTTACCCTGGAATCCCTCTTTGCCCTGAAACTTCACGCCATTCTCTTCCGCAAATACACCAAAGGCAGGGATTTTTATGACCTCATGTTCTTTTTGAACAAAAAGGTGATCCCGCAATTTGATCTGTTCAAACGGGCTGCCCGGCAGACCCATCCTGACAGAAAATTCTCTGATCTGAAGGATGTTTTTGTTCATGTGAAAAAGACCATCAAAGATTCCGATGAGAAAAAGATCGTTCAGGATCTTCAACCTTTTCTCTTAAAACCGGATGAGATGACGCTTGTCTCCAAAAAGAACCTCCTGCTTTTCCTCGATCAATATCTCCGGGCCCTGTAGATATCCTGCATCATCGTCTACGCCACGTATAATTTTATGTGTGTCGTGCTTTAATATTACTTGAAATCATGTTGAAATAAAATAGATTTAATGAAAGGGAATAAAAAATTGAATCACAGATCCATATATTATTATCATGCTCTGATCTTTTTACTGCTTTTTTCTTTTATTCAATATAAAGATCTGCACTCCAGTGAAATAAGGTTGGATTTCAATAATAGCTCGGGCCTGGAGTACAATACGGAAGAAGTGATAATCCATAAAGGCAAATTAAAACTGGCCGTAACCGGATACTGGGAAAATACCGGCATCCTGTCTGATGATAAATTGCCGGGTTTTTTATACATGGACTCTCAGGAGAACCTGTTTCATTGCGCTTCTCATGTAGGAGCCACTCCCTATAGCACCTATAAGAGTTCAAATCATGGGACCAACTGGATAGAAGTCAGGAATGACACTGTGTCCCATATTATGGAAGCTTCTGATGGGAATTTATATGCTGCTTGTTATTATAATAACAGTATTGATAAAAGCTATAACAGAGGAAATACCTGGAATGTTATCCTTGCTGGAGAAGAAGGCTCCTGTGTGCTGGAAAACAGTCAGCAGAGATTATTTGCGGCTACCCATGATGATAATTTTCCCTCCTCGTGGTCCTCTAATTTTATCTGGGTGAGTACAAACTATGGCACAAACTGGACAAAAATATACAAAGAAGGTGTATCATTTTATACAACAGGCTTGAGGTTTTATGCTCTGTTTGAAATAACAAATGAAAAAATGCTTATCCGGCGGATTGGCGCGGGCAGTCTTTCTACAGGGATATTGTATTCATCCAATTACGGCATTAACTGGCAGCTGGTTCAATCCTTGTCCAATTTCAACTGCGACAGGATATTCCGCGCCAGTGATGGCAGTATCTATGTAAGCGGGAGCAGCGGGATTGTGAGGTCAATTGATCAGGCGCAGACATGGGCTCTTGTTTCAGCCGAGGCGTCCCAGGGGCTTATAGAGGGCCAGGATGATATTTTTTACAAAATCGAGAACGATAATGTATGGCGGAGCCTTGATAAAGGGATGACATGGACACGGGGAAAGGATACGGTTTATAGCTATACCGGCAGTCGAATCGTTCAGACCAGTGATGGGAAAATATATTTTGGCAAAGCTTTTAATGATTCCAGTGGCTATGTTTTTCGAAGTGGATATCCAGGGACCAATCAGATTATTGTAAATATTATTCCGGATTATGTTTATAGATGGTTGTCCTTTGACAGATCTGATGTCTTGAACGGTGGTAATGTCATATATGAATTTGCTTACTCGCAGGATCGAGGGGTTAACTGGAGCGGCTGGACAGCCTTGGATAATACAGCCCTGCAGGATGTGGTCTGTTTGGGTAATGGCAGCGACAGGTTGAAGATCAGGATCTCTTTAATTTCTGATAACCATAACAGGACACCTGAAGTGGATTATATCAGTTTGCAGTATGATGATGGAGCCAAGGACAATCTGGACAATGCTGTCCTGGCGCCCAATCCGTTTGAACCCGGGTCTGATAATGATACTATAACATTCTTTAATTTACCCTCTGTTGTTCATCTAAAAGTCTACTCGCTTGGTGGAAGCCTTATTTATGAAAGGAACAATATCAGAACTAGCGGCGGCCGATGTACGTGGAACGGCAAAAAAGATAATAATGAGCTGTTAAAAAGCGGTGTATATATATGCAGTCTTAAAGATAATAGTAATAATGAAAAAACACTCAAATTGATCATTATCCGTTGATCAGCCGTGATCTTGCCTTTAACAATTATTATACTTTCTTACAAAGCAGTTAATATTGGGCCCTGCATCATCGTCCATGTGACATATAATTTACTATGTGTTATCCTATGATAGTACTATGTGCTAGGTTCTAAGTTCAAAGTTCAATTCTTTTAATTCCTAACATAGTACTTAGTACCTAGAACTTAGTACTTACTATATAGTACTTGAAATCTGTTTTCAAAGAGGTAAAATAATGAGAACAGGCAAATAGAAGGGGGGTACATCAAAGTATGTCGGAATACTACAATTCCCAGAGAACCAAGAACCTCTATGAGCCGGGGATGAAAGAGCCGTTCAAGTTGAGCCGCAGCAAGATCGAGCTTTTCATGGAATGCCCCCGCTGCTTCTACCTGGACAGGCGATTAGGCGTGGCCCGGCCGCCGGGGTATCCGTTCTCTTTGAACAGCGCGGTTGATGCGCTTTTGAAAAAGGAATTTGATCTCTTACGCAAAGACAAGAAAAAACATCCCCTGATCGAGCAATACAATATTGATGCCGTACCTGTGGAACATGAGAAACTGGAAGAGTGGCGCAATAATTTCAAAGGTATCCAGTACCTCCACGCAAAGACCAACCTTTATCTTTTCGGCGCGATCGATGATCTGTGGATCAATTCCCATGGCGAATACATTATTGTCGACTACAAGTCCACGAGCCAGAATGAAGAGATAACCGAACTGGACAAAAAGTGGCATGACTCGTACAAGCGTCAGATGGAGATCTACCAGTGGCTCCTGCGCAGGAACAACTATACCGTATCCAACACCGGCTATTTTGTCTATTGCAACGGCCGTACGGATATGGAGAAATTCGATGGCAAGCTGGAATTTGATCTCACCCTGATCCAGTATAATGGCAAAGACGACTGGGTCGAATCCACTGTGATCGACATCCACAAATGCCTGAACAGCAGTCATATTCCAGAATCAAGCGATACCTGCGATTATTGTTCGTATCGGGCTAGTGCAAAGAGCTATGAAAAGTAACCATGTATTAACACCAATGAACATTATTGTTCCTGTCATTGCGTCCCGTGAAATGCAGAGCATTTCCGGCCCCGTGGGATTTCTTTCCGAGAAATCCCCGGGATATAGTCCCTGAAATCCTTTTAGGATTTCTAGGGAGATTTAATCCC
>JAFGFC010000046.1 GCA_016931325.1 Spirochaetota bacterium
TCTTTACTTTTAATATTAATAGAAACTGGCAAAAGCCTTTTAAAATTGAGATATACTTGTTTTTTTTACTCATTCCGGAGGTGATTTATTATGAAAAACGCCAGGTATGTTTATCTGATTATCTTTTTTCTTTTATTCTCCCTTATGACTTTAAATTCTTTCCAGTCCAAGTATACGTTTGAATACAAATGGGAGAGCTTTGAAAGGGAGAACCTGTGGATCGTCGATGAAATGGCCGGCAATGCCATAAGTGAGATCCATGTCAAATCAGGCCGCTCGACCCATAAGGGGAAAAGCCTGGAAGTCAATTTTTTAAAAAAAGGGACAGGCCTTATCAAGCGGGTTGACCTTGAGAGTTTTATCAATGTCAATGCTGTCAGGATGGATATCTATTCCTCCAAAGGAGGCACAAGGTTTTTTCTCGCCTTCTCTGTCGGCGGCAAGTATGACTATTTTCAATCCAGGCCAATCACTCTGGAAAAAGGATGGAATATGAATGTTACCATCAAACTGGATAAGAACGGATGGAAAAAGAACAGTGAGAGGGACTATAATAAATATCCTGAAAAATTGAATGAGATCAAAAAACTTTTACTTAAATTCGAAGTGTTTGGCGATGAAAAGCTTTTTATCGATAATATACGGGTCTTCGGAAAGAAGATCGAGAATAACGCTGATGTGATCCCATTTGAAGAAGAGAAAAAAGAGAACCAGAAGGATGCTTACTACCTGCTGGATAAAGCCACGATTCCGGCTGTGGCTAAAGATTATTCTGTTTCCATAAATAAAGACAGCTTTGGGAAATACATACTCAAATATAAGAACATCAATAACCGTGAGAGAGCTGTTTATCAGATTAACCAGAATATCGATCTTTCGGATGTCTCTAAAATAAGATTAAAAATGACCTGCGCCGGCAAATCACCGGCTGCTATGATCATCTCTTTTCAGGCCGGGAAAGGATGGGTCTGGTATGAGTCGCCGATCTATTATTTGCCTCCTTCCAGTTTCAGGACTCTTGATATTAAGTTAAATGCAAAATATTTCAAGTCTGAAAGAACAAAGTGGGGTCACCATTCCTACATGAATAATAAAGAAGACATTAGATCCATGAATATCATTATCTATGGCATGCCGGGAGAGGATTCTTCAGGCCAGATCAAGATCACAGATCTGGAATTCATCAAAGGAAAAAGATTTACCCCGCCGGAAACTAAAGTAAAGAAACAATATGTAGAGATCATCAGGCAGGCAGATTATACACCACCGGAGATCGTTAATGTTGAACATTTCCCTGAATCAATAGAACTGTATGATAAAATGGAGATAAAGTTCAAATTATTTAAAGATTATAAAAATCCTTATAATCCTGATGAAATCTACTGCGAAGCTGTTTTTGTATCCCCTGATGGTAAGATGCACAAAGTGCCAGCATTTTTTTATGAGGATTTTGACAAAAAGCTGAGGTCTACAGGGAACGCCCTGTGGCAAGTCCGGTTCACCCCCCGTCAGACAGGAAAATGGAGCTTTTATATTACGGCAAAAAATCCTGCCGGTGATACGTTTTACAAAAGGGACCATTATGAATTCAAAGTGAAACCTTCCAGGAAGAATAAGGGCTTTATAAACACAGAAGGTGAAAAGTTTATCTTCTCTAACGGCAAGACCTATTATCCGCAGGGACTGAATTTATGCTGGATCGATCGATTTGATGAGTCCGGAAGAGAGAATCTGGTATACAGCGGGAAAAAATACATTGAATATCTGGAGAAATTCAAAGAATCCGATATGAACTGGACCCGTATCTGGAACACTCCCTGGGGATTAATCATTGAATGGATCAAACCTGTTGGTGAAGGGTTAGGAAAGTACAGTCAGAAGAACGCGTTTCTTTTTGATCAAATAATAGAATACGCCAGAAAGAACGATATTCATATTCAGTTCGTAATGAATTTTCATCGAATGTTCGATGAAAATTATGAATGGGAAGTGAACCCTTATAATGAAAAGAACGGCGGACCATTGAAAAATCCTCAGGATTTCTTTACGGATAAGATCGCTAAAAAATATTTTAAAAGACGGATGCTATATACTCTGGCCAGGTGGGGTTATTCCACCTCTATATTGAGCTGGGAGCTGTTTAATGAAGCAGACCTTACATCGAACTTTGATAAAGAAAAAGTTAGAGAGTGGCACATTGAAATGGCCAATTACACCAAGTCGATTGATTCTCATGATCATCTGGTGACAACAAGTTACAGCCGACCTCTGGCCGGGATGGAAACATTCAAATTAAAAGAGATAGATTATTCCCAGACCCATATTTATACCTATGATTTTAAAACTGCGCTATTCACGATTCCCCTTTATAAGATGAAAACATTAGAAAAACCGCATGTTATGGGAGAAATAGGCGGCGCGGTGGAAGTGGCAGAGGCTGAAGCCAAAGACAGGGAAGGCATCAGGCTCCATAATGTGCTGTGGTATTCTTTCTTCTCTCTGGCCTCTTCATCCGGAATGTACTGGTGGTGGGACGAGTATGTGAAAGGAAACAAACTTTTCAACAAGTATGAAATTTACAATGAATTGATCAGCCAGTTTGATTTTAAAAACGCTAAAACCATGAACATAAAAATAAAAACCAAAGGAATAGGTGATTTCTTTTTTGCCCCCATACTGGATTGGGAAAAACCAACAGGCCGGAATTTTAAACTGGTGGATGGAGATCTCCAGGGCGAAGGCTATATGTCAAAATATCTGCATGGAAAATTTCAGGGTGAATTACAGATACCCACAGAGTTTGAGATAAATTTTGTAAAAGACGGCGATATACAGGTCATGGTGGAACAGACATCACCGTGGATGTGTAACCTGACAGTTAGCGTGGATGATACGGTATTGATTAATAAGGATTTTCCAAAGATCGATTCTTCTGTTCCCAAACAGATTGACAAGATCTTTTCCTGTAAAATAAAAAAGGGAACTCGTCGGATAAAAATAGAGAACAGAGGTAATGACTGGATCAAAGTCAATTATATAAAATTCGGCAATTGTATTGATGATGTGGAAGCTTATGGCGTTCGTGATAATAGAACGATGTATGTCTGGTTAAAGAACAGGAAATTCAATGCGGAGAATTGGCTGGTTAATAAAAAAAGTATAACCATGAACGGTACTCTGGTTTTAAATAATCATTTTAATTACAAGACAGTCAAAGTCTTTTTCTATGATACATGGAAAAATGAGCTGTTTAAAGTCGTTAATTACAAATCCAGCAAAGGAAAGATATACATTGAATACCCTGCTATTCAAAAGGATATTTTACTGATCGTAAAAAAATTGGAAGGCGAGATGAGTTTTGATCAATAAATACATTTCATGGAGCCTCTGGAATGGTTTTGATGTAATACGTGTCAGGACCATGTACATAATACATATGCAAAAGGATTGACATTATTATAAAAAAGGCTGATTTTATGAAAACGTTTTTGCGAAATAAATTTTATATTTCAAAGAAAAGATAATATAAAAAATTATTTATTTTTTTTAAAAAA
>JAFGFC010000047.1 GCA_016931325.1 Spirochaetota bacterium
AACATTTCAAGGAAATAAAGAATGTTCATCTGAAAGAACTTTTCAAAGATGAAAAGCGGATTGATAGATTCTCCATTAAAAATAATGAACTGGGAATTCTTCTTGATTATTCAAAAAATCTTATCAATGAAAAGACCATGAAACTTTTATTCGATCTGGCCCGTTCGTCTGAAGTAAAGGAATACGCGAAAAGGATGTTCTCAGGTGAAAAGATAAATTTCACCGAGAACAGGGCTGTCCTGCACGTGGCTCTGCGTAACCGTTCCAATACAGAGATAAAGGTGGATGGCAAGAATGTGATGCCGGACATCAATGCCGTGCTTGACAAGATGAAAAAATTTTCAAATATTCTAAGGTCAGGCGAATGGAAAGGGCATACGGGTAAAAAGATTGAAACCATCGTTAATATCGGTATCGGAGGTTCTGACCTGGGCCCGACCATGGTATGCGAAGCTTTGAAATTCTATGCTGACGGGCCAAAACCTTATTTTGTGTCCAATGTGGACAGCGCTGATATAACCCAGGTATTAAAACAGATCGATCCGGAAACCACCCTGTTCATGGTATCATCAAAAACTTTTACCACCATAGAGACCATGACCAACGCGAAAACAGCAAGGGAGTGGCTCATAAAAAAGCTGGGCGAAAAGGCTATCCCCAGGCATTTCGTGGCCATATCGACCAATAAAAAAGGAGTAGAGGAATTCGGAATTGACCCGGAAAACATGTTCGAATTCTGGGATTTTGTGGGCGGCCGGTATTCTTTATGGTCAGCCATAGGGCTGTCCATCGCCTGCAGTGTGGGCTTCGATAAGTTTAAAGAGCTTTTAGAAGGCGGCCATGCCATGGACAGACATTTTTTAAATACTCCCCTTGAAAAAAATATTCCTGTTATACTGGCTCTTCTCGGTATATGGTATAACAATTTTTTCAAGTCTTCCACTCTGGCCATTCTTCCTTACAGCCAGTATCTGCACAGGTTTCCGGCCTATCTGCAGCAGGGGGATATGGAAAGTAACGGAAAAACAGTTGACAGGGATGGCAACCGTATCAATTATCAGACAGGGCCCATCCTCTGGGGTGAGCCGGGGACAAACGGACAGCACTCTTTTTATCAGCTGATCCATCAGGGCACTAAAATGATCCCGGCTGATTTTATCGGATTTATTGAACCGTTGAACAAGATAGGAAAGCATCATCAGATCCTGATGGCCAATTTCCTCGCTCAGACCGAGGCGCTGGCCTTTGGAAAGGATAAAAAACAGGTCAAAGAAGATCTTACAAATCAGGGTTTGACAGAGGAACAGATCGAAACATTGGCTCCTCACAAGGTCTTTGAAGGGAACAGACCCACAAATACGATCCTTTTAAAGAGATTGACCCCAAAAACTCTCGGATCTTTAATCGCCATGTATGAGCACAAGATCTTTACCCAGGGTGTCATCTGGCGCATCAACAGCTTTGACCAGATGGGAGTTGAACTGGGCAAAGTACTGGCTAAAGTCATTCAAAGCGATCTGGAAACAGGAAAAATCGGGGAGCATGATTGTTCAACAAAAGGATTGATAAAGCAATTTTTGGAGAAATAAAGAAGTTTATGCCTCATCTTTGAATCGATCTTTGATGGCTTTAATGATGTCATAGATGGAAAAGAAAGCATGGACCACTTCCGGATCGAACTGCCTCCCGCTCATCTCTTTAATATAGTCCAGGGCCTTCTGTTCAGGCCAGGGATTTTTATAGACCCTTCTTGAGATCAAAGCGTCATAAACATCAGCCAGGGCAACGATCCTTCCTGAAACAGGTATTTCTTCTCTTTTCTTTCCGCCTGCTATTTTTATATCATCAGCATAAATATTTTTTATCTTTCCCGGATAGCCATGTCCATCCCATCTTTCATGATGAGAAAGACAGACCTGCGCCGAAATCACTTCCATATCAGATGTAGGATCCTTGAACAGCCTCGCTCCGTAGATCGTGTGATATTTGATGATCTCGTATTCATTTTTGTCCAGTTTGGCCGGTTTTTTCAGGATCGTGTCGGAGATGGCCACTTTCCCCACGTCATGCAACATGGCAGCTATGCGAAGGACATCCTTGAATTTTTTTATCTCTTCCATGGACAGGCCCTGGCTCTGAGCCCATTTTTCATAGATCTCTATGGAATAAGCGCCGACACGGTTGACATGTTCGCCTGTCTCGCGGGGATCTCTCAACTCGGCCATTTTAATGGTGCGAAGGATCATATTTCTGGTCATTTTTGCCCGTTCAATGGCAATGGCCGCGTTCGTGGCAAAATAGGTGACGAGAAGTTTGTCCTGCTGGGTAAATTTCACTAAATTGCCTTTCTTATCTTTGGCATTGATGATCTGTATGACCCCGACAACCGTTTCCGCGCTGGTCTTTAAAGGAACGGTAAGGATCGCTTTGGAGCGATAGTTTGATTTCTCATCAAACGATTTGTTAAAAGTACAGGGTATATTTTTAGGGATCTGGTAGGCGTCGTCGATTATCAGGGATTTTCCTGTCAGGGCTACATACCCGGACAGTGAATTTTTATTAACGTCCATTTCATGATATTTATAAATGTATTTATTATAGATAGTATCTTTTTTGATCAGGGTATCGTTCTGAACATAGGCGAATTTCAGCTTTTTATTATCCACCAGATAGATCGTGCCCGCATCGGCGTTAGTGAACTTGCGGGCTTCCAGAAGGATCCTGTCAAGGAGGGCATCAATATCTTTTATGTGATTTAAACTTTCCGTTATCTGTAATAGCTTGGCCGTCTGATCCTTTTCAAATGTCATATTCTTTTTTGCTGTCATATCAAGTTATGTTGCCCGAATGTTAAAAGAATGCCTCGAGCAACAGCCTCTTTCAGAATTATCGGCTGTTGGCCCTTGAAATGAAAATTAAAATTATATAGAAATCGGTTTTTCCCCCATATTTCTTTATGGGATTGCTTTTAAAAGTACATGAAAAATAAAAAACTTCTGGACTTTGGGGAAAAATTATTGTATTATAAAAACTGTTATTATATTACATAAACCTTTATCTTACACTATAATATTAAAGTTATGTCATTACAATTACCTTTATACACTGTTTTGCCTCTAACTTTCAGCTTTATCAGCTTTATTATTGGAACGATATATATTTACCTCTATTTAAAAAAGGTCAACACCAACCTTCTTTTTCTGGGCTTCTGGGTGATTTCGCTTTCCTCTTTTATTTTTCTGGTAGCGCTTTCCCACCTGATGCCTGATTGCATAAAAGCGATATGGCTGGCTAAAATATATTATGTCCCCCTTGTTCTTTCCATGCTTTTTTATACGATCCTGATGTTTAAAATAACCAAAAGCAGAAAAACGGCTATTTATTACGTTATTGTCATGTCTTCCATGGCCTATCTGTTCATAATATTTACAAAATATTTTATTCCCTTTAAGAGCTCTGCGCGGGATTTTACCAATCGGTTCATTTTTCACAAGGGTTTTTTATATTACCCTTTAATGTTTCTTTTATATTTCAGCTATATTTATAATACCTATATCTTATACAAGAATGATATTAGCGGTGCCGAGTCCAAATTCTTTAAAAAAAGTATTTATCTTTCCGGCATGATCATCCTTATGATATTGGGAATTAACGATTTTGCAGGTATACTCAATATTTATAAGACCGTACCGCTGCTCTCCTATGGCTTTCTTTTTTTCATCATTATAGGCGTTCTCCCTTATTTCAAGAACTATATTCTGTATTTCAGGGATTTGAACCAGAATTACGGGCGCACGATACGTGTTTTCGCCAAAGTACTGGAGACCCATGACAGGATCAATTATGCCAGCTATAAACGGATAGGGGATTATGCCCGATTCATCGGAGAATTAATGAAATTCAGCGAGAGTCGCCTGGAAAAACTGGAGCTGGCTCCCATTCTTCACAATATTGGAAAAATTGGCCTGCCTGTCAGGTACCTTGTCAAAAAGAATATCCCGAAGAAATACAAACAAAAGATCAATCAGGGAAAAAGGATCATATCCAATATGATCCTTTTTACCAATATGCAGGATCTGATCGATTTTCCTGATCTATTAAAAATAAAAAGTAAGGATTATTCTATTGACGCCCAGATCCTTTCTATTTCGGATTATATCAATTCAGCTGTATGGACCCAGTATCCGCGTCACAGGACCCTGGATGCCATATTTGAAAAGATCAAAAAGAACAAGTATATCAATCCGAATCTGATTTCTATTATTACCGGCCATAAAATATTAATGGAAGAGATCGTTTTTGATAATATTATAAGTTTGAAAAAATTATGATAAATATTTTATTGACCAGAATAACATTATATCCTTATGCTATTTTACCTTATACGGCTGCTGTCATGGGGGTCCTGGCGTCTGTGATCCTGTCCTATTTTTCTTTGTACAGTAAGAGCAGGATATTTCAATATCTGGTAGCTATTTTTCTTACAATGTCTTTTTATAATTTTGTTGTTGGTCAGCATTTTTCTATAACGACCAGGGTCCATGCCATATTACATTTCAAGATGCTATTAATCGCACCTATTTTGATCATACCTCTGTTCCTTCTGGTGACCTATCAATTGATTGAAAGAAGATTTGACAAATATATTGTTATATCGATTGTTATTTCCCTGGTCTTTATGATCATGAATTTTGCCGGTCTTTTTATACACGAAATATTTCTAAAATATGGTCAGTACAAGATCAAACCCTCTGTTTTCCTTATTTTTTACATAATTTTCGGCTATGTCGTATTTTTATATTCTATCTTGATCTTGATTAAAAATTACAGGACGATCGATGCTAATATCAATATCCCGATCTTTATGAAATATTTTTTAGTCGGTGTCATCCCTATTTTTGTTTTTTCCATTGGTGACCTTTTTAATATAACCGGAATAGCCAATCTGCCGCCTTTACTGTCTCTGGGATTTATTATTTATATCCTGGTTTTATTATTTAACATCATGAAGAACAATATCATTTATTATGAACTGTTAAAACGGAATTATCTTCAGACCATAACAGGACTGGCTGACCTGATGGATAACAAAGATAATTATACGTACCGACATTCCTACCGTGTTGCCAAATACGCCACCTATCTGGCAAAGAAATTAAATTTTGACAAAGATACGATAGAATGTATCAATAAAGCCTCTTTGTTGCATGATATTGGAAAGATCGGGATCCCCGATGATATCCTCTTGAAAAAAGGAAAATTGAATGAAGAAGAATGGCAGCTCATCAAAACCCATTCTGAAAACGGGGCTTTAATACTGGGTATTGTTGATTTTTTAAAAAGAGAGGCTGATATTATCAGGCATCATCATGAACGCTACGATGGTAAAGGTTATCCGGAAGGCCTTTCAAAGGAAGACATACCGCTGGAAGTTCAGGTTGTCTCTATATCTGATACTTTTGACGCCATGACCAGCGCGCGGCCTTATCGTAGAAAATTTCCGTTAAAAGTGGTATATAAAGAATTAAAACGGGTAAAGGGCCAACAGTTCTCGGCAGAGATCGTTGATAATTTTATGGAATGCTGGAACAATATTGTTGATCTGTATAAAAAGTTCGAGCATCAGGATAAAAAAAGATAAAGCTCACTTTTATTGTTGTTACCTGTACCTTCAAAATAAAAATAATGCTTTTTTTTGCGAAAAATTTCTTGACTTTTAATTATTTTTATATTAAACATTATGTCTTTACTATAAAGGGGGTTAAATGTCCGCAAACAGATAAGCATGAATATAAGGGAATTAAACCACAGGATAAATTTATTTAAATTATTCAATCTTTTTCATTCTTTCTCAATGAAACCTGTTTTGCTTGTCGCGAACAGGATCTACAGGTCGTTTTCAGAAAACTGGTTCCGTATAACATTTCTCGTCCTGGCTACTCTGGTTTTGATCATAGTAAGAAGTTTGTTGCAGTCTTTTGGTATTTCTCTGGGCTATCTTTATATTATTCTGATCTATTTTGCCGGTATCTGGTTCGGGATCAAGGGCGGCCTGATCATGGTTTTCATCTCTCTTTCGGTTTTTCTTTTCGAAGTCAGTATCTTTCAGAACTGGCCTTTCAGGGATCTGGCTTTGAAAGGCGCTGCTATCCGGTTGTTTATTTATGCCTTTGTAGGCTTAACAGTAGGCTACCTAAGCGGACGAGATCAGAAAGTAAAAGAAAAACTGGAAAAAGAAGCTTACTATGATGGCCTTACCGGATGTCTCAATTACCGCTGGCTGATGCACATGCTTGAAAAAGAGATTAACAGGGCCAGCCGCTATAATTTGGAAATGACCATTGGTATAATTGATCTGGATAATTTCAAAGAGATCAATGACAGGTATGGTCATATTTATGGAAATGCCATGTTAAAGTCATTTTCACACATGCTGTGTCAGAACACAAGAAATCTGGATATTGTCGGCAGATACGGCGGCGATGAATTCCTCCTGATCTTTCCGGAAACCAGTATTGAGCAGGCTTGCAGGGTCATGGGAAGGGTCCAGGAACAGATCTCCAGAAATCGCTTTACTTTACCCGACCTGGATGAGAATTTTTCCTATTTTATTACATTCAGCGCGGGATTGGCCAGTTATCCCTATAACGGACTAACAAAAGAAGAATTGATCAAAGCCTCAGATAAATCCCTTTATACAGCCAAAAATATGGGGCGTCACAGGATCATAGCGGAAAAAAGAAAGTTTGTCAGGATTCAGCATCCTGAAGAATTGAATATTAGAATATCTGAAAAGGAAACTTCGGACGAGCCGAAAATAACCCTTAAATTATCAAATATCTCCAGAAGAGGGATGTCATTTTTTTCTCACGAGAATATTAAAAGAAAAAAATTCAAATGTTTTCTTCGTTTTCCAGAGGATAAGGAACCTGCCGAAGTTCAGTGTCAGGTGGTACATAAAGAAAAAGAGAACAGGGATCTTTACAAGATCGGGGTTTTTTTTTCGGAGATACCCGATAAATTCGATGAAAAATTTTCCAGATACATATCTGAGGCATTATCATAAAAATGATTTGTTCTTTTATAAAAGGAATAGAGGAATCCTGATTTTTAACTTGACGTTTTAAAAAAATGCGTTATATTATAGTACAAGTAGAGGGGCTGTTCTTAATACTAAATAAATACAAACGATTGACCAAAGGGATCGCATTAAAATCCTCCTTTCAATCAATTATTTTTATTGGGTATAATTTACCTTAATGGAATTATACCTTATATCAATAATTAGTTAAAGGAGGTGCACGATGAGCAGACTTTACTTGTTTTTACTTGTTGTTGCATTGATCTTTTCTACCTCTCCTGCTTTTGCACAGTATACTCCCACAAGAGTTACTATCAGTACAGCAGAAGTTACAGTAGGTGGTTCAGCTGTGACCAATATGACTGTTACCATAAGGAACAGATTCACACATGCAGCTGCAACAAAGATCGTATGGACAAACGTACAGTTTGGAAGCACAGAATGGAAAATCGGTAATCACTATGCTGATATTGATTTTAACTGTTCTGTTCAGAAATGGTATATCGTACTTTCAACCGATAACACCAATCCTTCCATTGCCAATCCGAGATTTAAAGGATCAGGCAATGATGCTGCCGGTTTGATCAACACCTATAATTCCAACCAGTCTCTGGAATTGGTATGGCAGATCCAGACAGCGACAGGAACACCTGTTCTTGATCCGCCTATCGATCAGGGTGGCGGAAGCTTTGCTTTTACCAATGCTAACTGGAACTGGAAATGGATTCTGGATAAGGCAGAGACAGGATTTGTTGATACGACACCGAATACCAACATCGCCAATGGTCCTGCTACTTCATCCTTACCTATCAAGTACTATGCTGTTTCTGTAGCAAAAGGCGTTAACCAGGGTGTTACCGCTGGCAACGGAGACAATGATGGTAGGTTATGGGGTGC